>CAYVDE010000025.1:0-32780 GCA_964450535.1 uncultured Desulfobacterales bacterium | reverse complement strand
TTATTTTAAGGTTTTTGATTGACCCTGATTTCGTCAAAATGTTGACTTCTTCGGCGCTCTGTCATTTCGGTTTGCAGGCATTTCGACCGTTGCAAGCTGGTTAAAGGGGTTTAGAATAAAGAAAATTGAACTCTTAGCGCCTTACTCCTGAAAAGGTGTCAGAAGAAACAAGAAGTGTTGATGTTGGTATAATCGAAATCGAAATAGCGATCGGGATCGGGGTCGAAAGAGAATATAAGGATAATTGGACACGAAAAGCCTGATGTCTACCGCTGTGTGAAGGGAGGCTCCGGTGTCACGGGTCCAGATTCCGGGTGCGGGATGAAAGACGGCGAGGCAGTCAGTGTCGAGGCTTACAGCGGGTACCGGGTGAATGAACGTCCGGTCGCCGTGATCACCCAAGGGCGAAGGCTTGCGGTTCGTTGTCTCCTGGCATGGCGTAGAACACCACAAGGAGATGAGTTCACTGTAGAACTCGAGGACGGAAGGGTCTGCAGATTGACATGGTATGCCTGTGAAGACCGTTGGTATCTCAGGTGACTGGACCGGTGGCGGGTGAAATGCCCCGGTTTCAAACGAAGCGGTCTTCGTTTGCGTGTCAGAGCAGGCTATTCGCTGGCGTATACCCAGTTATAGCTCAGCGGACGGGCATTCCACGCGTCAGGGCGGGGGTGTAGAAACTCGTCCGCCAGCTTGAGCCAGTTGTAGGCGGGCCTTAACTTTCGCAGCTTTCCGTCATCCGGAGGCCTGGAGTAAACAGTGTAATCATACACAGCCTCTGAAATTCCCACGTGATACCTGTCGGCAGGGTAGAGATAGGTGGCCGTGAAGGCGTCAGGATCCATTTCTTCTTTCTTGGCAAGGGCCTGGATCTCCTTTTTCAACAGGCGGATCAGGAAGAATCTGGAAACACCTCGTTCGGAGTACTTCGTCATGGAGCGGCTTTCCGAGCTGCTGACATAGACCGTGCTCAGAAAGTCCGTTTTCTTAAGAAGCTGTGCCGCAATGAGAGCGGCTGTCCTTCGCCCTCCCGCGCTGTGGTGACTGCCGTAGTACTCGAATAGTTTTTTCTGGAGGTCGTGGCCGGTTCGATCGCCTTTCTCGTAAAGATTGCCCTGAATGTAGCGAAGCCATTTCCCGAGATCTTCTGCTGCATCTGCAATGGGCCAGTCTATCTTTACGTGAAAGTGTGTGAGCGCGTAGCGGTTTTTTTTGCGGACCGTGGGGTCCTGCTGGATCAGAAGGGCATAGTCCACGTTCAGGAGATTTTCAGTGAAGTCGAGAAAGGCCGGTTTGTCGAAATATCTCAGGCTCAAATGAAACTTCTTGGGGAGCCTGAAAGAGGCCACCTGCTCGAGGTTCTTCTTTACGACACGGTTTTCCGGAAAAAACCGGATGTAGTTTTTCAGTTCAGAGGGCAGGGTCCCTTCACAGAAAACCACAATAAAGGTATTGAACAGCTCGGATTCCTGTTCCATTCGCTTGGACTTGGGCTTGAGTTCGCTCTTATCGGGGAAGCGATACTCCACGCCGCTCTGGACGTGTTTGTAAAACGAGTCAATTATGGAGATTTTCATGAGTTTTACTTCGAGGGCATCCCTGAGCACCTCATACATGGATCGACGTAACTTTTCCGAATATGTAAGCCTTTCCCTGTATCTCCACATAAGGACGGCACTCCTGGGGCTCCGCAGGCAAGGGGTAAGTATACGGCAGCCTTATGAAAGCTAAGTGAATAGTAAACGCGTCGCAGGGACTGATACTATTAACGACGCATGAACGGTCTTTGATCAATATGAACTGGAAAGCATTACATGTCAAGAAAAACAAGGAGTTGGCCGGCTCATATCCGGAAAGGCCCAGCCTGGAACACCACATTGCGCGATTGCAATGACGATACGTAATTTCCTTGAAAAAGTAAGATTATCGGCAAGTAATTCGTATTAATTGAGTAATTCGTGGTTCTAATATTCTACTTTGTCTTTCTTGATGTTCTTCTTGGAGAAGCATTTACCGTGAAAATACTTTGCTAAAAACCGGAATTTCGCCAACGATAAAACAAAGACGCCGACTTTCAGAGGACAGACGTTTAGGTCTCTCGAAGTGTCGCTTCATTACCTGATATACCGCGTAATCGCCGGTAATCAAGGCCTCGTGGCGGAGGGAGCGTAGGAAGTCCCAGGCCCCCCCGAAGCCCGACCGGATTTTCATGCGGTGGGGTGGCAACGGATTGCCATGTGCGTTTGGGCTGGAGGCTTGTAGTCCCTTACGGGCAGCAGGCGCACTTTAAATATCCTTGACAATGAGGGTGCTTTATATATAGTTGCACACTTACCCTGTTTTAGGAAAGGCTTGAATTCGTTGCCATTTGGTTCTAAGACCCATGACGCTGATCGACTTGAAAACCATACCGGAAACGGGCCGGAGCTACCGGTTTCAGGTCGACCCGCGCGCATGGCGGCCGTTTGAGGATGAAGAGGGGGTTATCGATCTGGCAGGGCCCCTTGATGTCCGGGCCGATATTCGGCGGATCGGTGGCAGGATCCTGCTTGAAGGAACAGTTCGCGGGGGGCTGTGGTTGCGTTGTGACCGCTGCCTGAAGGCCTTTCAGGCTGATGTGGATACGACGTTTCACACGTATCTGATGCTTCCCGTGGATGGTATCGCGGAAACCGATATCGAACTGGAAGAAGAAGATATGGAGGTGGATTTCGTCGCGAGCGGGGAAATCGACATTTTGCACCTGGTGCGCGATCAACTCCTGCTGAGCCGGCCCATGAAGAACCTCTGCTCGGAAAATTGCAAGGGCCTGTGCGGGAGATGCGGGAAAGACCTGAACGAGGGGCCATGTGGATGCCCATCCGAGATTGAAAACCCCGCCTTTCAAAAACTCAGGGAATTGAGACCAAGAGAAGAAGAGGACTGACCATGGCTGTACCAAAGAGAAGAAAATCAAAATCAAAGAGGGACATGAGAAGGTCACATGATCACGCCAGGCTGCCTGGCGTGACGGAGTGTGTCCAGTGCCACGAACCGGTGCTGTCCCATAGAGTTTGCCCTAGTTGCGGGGTTTACAGGGGCAGGACGATCCTGCGGGTCGAAGAGTCCTGAGATGAACATTGCCGTGGACGCCATGGGCGGTGATCACAACCCGGGCGTGGTGGTTCAGGGTGCCCTGCAGGCCTCACGTGAAACCGGTGAGACCGTTACCCTGGTGGGTGATGATCGGGCCATCAAGGAGGCGCTCGGGGGGCGGGAGAACGAAGGCTCGATCGAGGTCTGCCCCTGTGATGATTACGTGCTCATGGAAGAGTCCCCGCTTAAGGCGATCCGCAACAAGCCCGGATCGTCAATCATGGTCGCCTTTGACCTGGTCAGGCAAGGGAAGGCCGACGCAGTTGTGAGTGCCGGAAACTCGGGGGCGACCTTCATGGCAGGGGTCCTGACACTGGGAAAAGTGGAGGGGGTGGAGCGTCCGGCCCTGGCCGGTATATTTCCGGCGAGGCGGGGGGAGGTCATCCTCATTGACGTCGGTGCCAATGTGGATTGCCGTCCTTTACACTTGCTCCAGTTCGGGTTCATGGCTCAGGCCTTTGCAACGGCCTGTCTAGGCATGCAAAACCCCCAGGTCGGCCTCCTCAGCATAGGCGAAGAGGAGGAAAAGGGTAATGAACAGGTACGTGCCGCTCATCGCCTGTTCAGTGAGAGCCGGCTTAGTTTCAAGGGGAATGTCGAAGGGCGTGACATCTTTACAGGCGATGTGCAGATCATTGTCTGCGACGGATTTGTGGGAAATGTGGCGCTCAAGGTGGCCGAAGGTTTCTCCAAGGCCATGAGCGGAATGCTCATGAAAGAGATGATGCGCACGCTCCATGGCAGGTTGGGGCTTTTTATTGGAAAGACAGGATATCGCAGGTTTTTTGAGACACTGGATTACGAGACCTATGGCGGGGCCCCTATTTTGGGAATCAACGGAATAGGAATAGTCTGCCACGGCAGTTCTTCGTCCCGGGCCGTGAAAAACGGCGTGATGCGGGCGGCGGAGTATGTGAAGAACGGATTCGAGCATAAGCTTTCGCTTCAGATGGCTGAGTTTGATCGAAGTGCGGCCCGCGCCTCATGAACTTTAAGGGAGAAAAAAGGGCTGATTGATGGAAGATAATTCCCGCGTTGTGGTGATTACAGGCGGATCCAAGGGTATCGGCAGGGCCGTGGCTCTGAAGTTTGCAGACGAGAAGGCGAAGATCGTCCTTGCTCACTACGATCCGGATGACGCCGCCGTGCTGGAGACCTCTGCCGTCGTTCGTGATTTGGGGGCTGAGGTGGAAGGGAGAAGGGTCGATGTTTCCTCCAGAGAAGAAGCGGACGGACTCTTCCAGGAAGTGATGGACAGATATGGGCGTGTAGATGTGTTGGTGAACAACGCGGGCATCACGAGGGACACCCTGCTCATGCGAATGTCCGAGCAGGACTGGGACACGGTTATCGCTGTCAACCTCAAAAGCGTATTCAACTGCACCCGGGCCGTAATCCAACCCATGGTGAAGCAGAGACGAGGCCGTGTAGTCAACATCTCTTCGGTGGTGGGGCTTATCGGGAATGCCGGCCAGGCCAATTATGCGGCCTCCAAGGCGGGTATTCTCGGTTTTACCAAGTCGGTCGCCAGGGAGGCTGCTCCACGGGGGATCACGGTCAATGCGGTGGCTCCGGGCTTCATTGCAACGGATATGACTGAAGTACTGCCGCAGAAGGTAAAAGACGCTTTCATGGAGAAGATCCCCCTGGGGAGGATCGGCGAGCCCAGGGACGTCGCAGAAGCCGTCTATTGGCTCTGTTCGGACGCCGCCGCTTATGTGACAGGCCAGACCATCCACGTTAACGGCGGGATGTTTATGTGATCCGAACCGGTACACCCGGTGCCGGCGAAACGGTGACCGGTAGTCTCCTAAAACCAGGATTATTATTCATACCGGCAACAATGCAGAAGGAGGAAAGGATTAATGGCGGATATCGAGGCGAAGGTCAAGAGCATCATATGCGAGCAGTTGAACGTTGCGGAGGAGGACGTCGTTTCCGAGGCCTCGTTCGTGGATGATCTGGGCGCTGATTCGCTTGATCAGGTGGAACTGATCATGGCCATGGAAGAGGAATTCGATCTATCCATACCGGATGAGGATGCCGAAAAGATCGCGACGGTCCAGGACGCCATCGATTACATCAAGAAGGCCAAGGGATAGCCACCGGCCGAGCCGCATTCAGGACGTCATTAACCGCCTCCGGATTTAAGGTTGGCGGTGGTTGACAAAAGGAGCTGTTATACATGAAAAGGCGAGTCGTCGTGACGGGCCTGGGAATGGTGACCCCTCTTGGAACAGGGGTGGAGAAGAACTGGGAGGCGGTATGTACCGGCAGAAGCGGTATTCGCCGCATCCAGAAGTTCGACGCTTCTCCCTTCCCGTGCCAAATCGCGGGAGAGGTCACGGACTTCAGGTCCGAGGATTTCATGGACAAACAGCAGGTCAGGCGATTTGACATTTTCGTACACTACGCCGTGGCCTCGGCGCGAATGGCAATGGAAGACTCAGGTCTTAAAATCGACAGCGGCAATGAATACAGGGTAGGTTGCCTGACAGGGTCCGGGCTGGGCGGACTGGCCATGCTGGAGCATTATCATCAGACACTATTGGAGAAGGGGCCCAGGAGGATAAGTCCTTTTTTCATCCCGGGCATAATAGCCAACATGGCCCCCGGCCAGATAGCAATTGAGTTCGGCGCCAGGGGGCCGAACCTTTCCGTGGAAACAGCCTGCGCTGCAAGCACCCATGCCATCGGCGAGTCGTACCGGATAATCCGGGAAGGTATTGCCGACGCCATGATTACGGGCGGGTCGGAAGCCGTGATCACCCCTCTTGCCCTGGGAGGGTTCTGTTCCATGAAGGCCCTGTCCGTAAGAAACGACGATCCTGAACGCGCGAGCCGTCCTTTTGATCTTCACAGGGACGGCTTTTTAATGGGCGAGGGTGCTGGAATCATAATTCTTGAGGAATACCAGTCCGCCTTGGAACGGGGAGCCGAGATCTACGCTGAGGTGGTCGGATACGGGATGTCCAGTGACGCCTATCATGTAAGCGCCCCTGACCCTGAGGGCGCGGGAGCCGTGAGCTGTATGAAAATGGCAATTGAGGATGCGGGTCTCAGGCCCGAGGACATCGACTATATCAATGCCCACGGCACGTCCACCAAATTGAACGACGATTCGGAAACCAGGGCCATCAAGAAGGTTTTCGGCGAGCATGCCTACCGACTCCCCGTCAGTTCCACAAAGTCCATGACCGGTCACCTTCTGGGCGGGGCCGGCGGCGTGGAGGCGGTTTACACCGTGCTGACCATAAAGCACGGCCTTATGCCTCCGACCGTCAACTATGACACTCCCGATCCGGATTGCGACCTGGATTACGTGCCGAACACGGCAAGAAAGGGAGTGGTCAGAAGGGCTATGTCGAACTCATTCGGCTTCGGCGGAACCAACGGCAGCATACTGTTTCAGGCCTTCGAACCGTGAGATTGCTTTCGGCTCCTCTGTAGCGCCCCGTTTGAAACGCTTGCCGAGCCGCTGATGCAGCGGTCAGGGAAGCCGCTTGGCGAACGAGCCGCCGGCCGCCTGAAGGCTCGAGAGCCGTGCCCGCCTGATTCCACGCCTTCAGTGAAACAGGGAATTTTTGCCCAACGCGTCCTTTTGCGGCGGGGGCTCGCGCAGTTTGAAAAAGGTTTCGTTTATGCGGTCGTGCCCGGCTCGCCACTGAGAATCCGCTTTTTTCAGCCCCACAGCAAAGAGGAGATACTCATGGAAATCGTTTTGGGATGCGATCACGCGGGGTTCGATTTCAAGGAGGCCTGCAGGAGCCGTCTGGAGGAGTCCGGGGATCATCGGGTCATTGATATGGGAGTATTCAACAGGGAGTCCTGCGATTACCCTGTAATTGCCCATCAGGTTGCCGGTGCGGTTTCCAGAGGTGAATACCCCTTCGGCATACTGGTATGCGGTTCGGGAATCGGCATGTCTATTGCCGCTAACCGGCACTCGAACGTGCGAGCCGCTCTCTGCCACGATCTCTACGGAGCCCGTATGAGCCGGCTTCACAACGACGCCAATATACTGGCTGTCGGCGGCAGGGTTACAGGTGTGGATCTGGGACTGGAGATCGTGAGCGTGTTTTTGAACACGCCCTTTGAGGGAGGGCGTCACAAGCGGCGCGTGGAAGAAATCGAGCTCTGATCAGCAGGTCATAAGGAGTTGGGCGAATGGTTCTGGCGGCGGTTGACGGAGAAATTTACGGGGCGGTGGAGGCGGAGATTCTGCGGGAAAAGCGGAGCCTGGTGATGATCGCTTCGGAGAACTACGCTTCGCCGGCCGTGATGGAGGCACAGGCAAGCGTTCTCACCAACAAATACGCAGAGGGTTACCCCGCCGCACGCTACTACGGCGGTTGCGAGTACGTGGACCAGGTGGAAATGCTGGCGCTGGACCGCGCCAGACGCCTGTTCAGCTCGTCTTATGCCAATGTCCAGCCCCACTCAGGGTCCCAGGCGAACATGGCGGTTTACCTTTCATTCCTGGATCCCGGGGACACTATCCTAGGCATGAACCTTGCCCATGGAGGCCACCTTACCCACGGGAGCCCGGTGAATTTTTCCGGCAGGCTTTTCCGGGTGGTTTCCTACGGCGTGGATCCACAAACGCATCTTATCGACTATGACGAGGTCCGGGCCCTTGCCCTGAAGCACCGGCCGAGAATGATTATTTCCGGGGCCAGCGCCTACCCCCGCATCATCGATTTCGAATGCTTCCGTGACATTGCGCGAGAGTCCGGCGCTTTGCTTCTGGTGGATATGGCGCACATTGCGGGACTTGTGGCCGCCGGCCTTCACCCTTCTCCTGTCGGGTTGGCCGATGTGGTGACATCCACCACTCACAAGACTCTTCGCGGCCCGAGAGGCGGTCTTATCCTGAGCGGAGAGGAACACGGCGAGCGTCTGGACAAGGCGGTTTTCCCTGGAATCCAGGGAGGACCGTTGATGCATGTGATCGCCGCCAAGGCGGTCTGTTTTCTCGAGGCCCTGGCACCTTTATTCCGGGAGTATCAGCGCCAGGTCATCCTCAATGCCCGCGCCCTGGCCGAAGCCCTTCAGGGATACGGGTTCAGGCTTGTGAGCGGAGGTACCGACAATCACCTTGTACTTGTGGATCTGGGAACTCGAGGCATGACAGGAATGGATGCGGAAAGAATCCTGGAAAAGGCCGAAATCGTGACCAACAAGAACGCGGTGCCGTTCGACAAGAGGGGGCCTCGGCTGACCAGCGGGCTCAGGCTGGGAACGCCGGCGCTTACCACACGCGGTATGAAGGAAGAGGAGATGAGGATCATCGCCGGACTCATCCGGAATACCCTGGCCGGGGCGGGGGATGAAGAGGTCCTCGCCGAGACGCGCTTGGCTGTCCAAGAACTTTGCGATCGATACCCGATCTATGAGACTCGGACCGGATGAAAGGGGCGAATCTTGACTAGACCGAGCTGGCCGGAGTATTTCATGTCCATTGCGAAGATGGTGGCCATGCGATCCACATGCCTTCGGAGGTCCGTGGGGGCCGTTTTGGTGAAGGACAAGCGTATCCTTTCGACCGGTTATAACGGGGCCCCTTCGGGGCTCAGGCACTGCGATGAGGTCGGTTGCTTGAGGCAGGATTCGTCCATCCCTTCAGGTACGCGACACGAGCTGTGCCGGGGGCTTCACGCAGAGCAGAATGCCATTATTCAGGCGGCTTATCACGGTTTTTCCATCCGTGGCGCCGACCTTTATTGTACCAACAAACCCTGTGTGATATGTTCAAAAATGCTCATCAACGCAGGTATTCGTAAGATATATTACGCCGAAGGATACGATGACCCGTTGTCCGAGCAGCTTTTTGAGGAAGCAGGAGTCCTTCTGGAAAGGTTGAATCCGTGAGATGCCCTTACTGTACACAGATTGACAACAAGGTTATCGACTCCCGGTTGAGCAAGGACGGGAGGACCATCCGCCGCCGTCGCGAGTGCCTGGGTTGCTCTAGAAGGTTCACCACCTATGAGAAGCTCGAGGAAGTCCTTCCCATGGTCATTAAGAAGGATGGAAGGCGTGAACCCTTCAACCGGGAGAAGATCATTTCCGGTATTCGAAAGGCATGTCAGAAAAGGCCTGTAAGCGTTCCCCGGATGGAGGAGTTTGTAGATCAACTCGAAGTGTATTTTCAGGAACTGGGCAGGAAAGAGATCGACAGCAAGGAGATAGGGGAACGGGTCATCACTAACCTGAAAGATTGGGACGAGGTGGCTTATGTCCGGTTCGCCTCGGTTTACAGGCAGTTCAGGGACATCAACGAGTTTATGTCGGAGCTCGAAGGGATCCTGAAGACCCGCAAGGGCGAGATGGCTGAGTAGATGACCGGACTCGAAGATGAACGCTTCATGCGGGAGGCCCTCAGGCATGCCCGCAAGGGAGTCGGGCGTACTTCCCCGAATCCTGCGGTGGGGGCCGTGATAGTGAGACAGGGCCGGGTAGTGGCGGCCGGATATCACCGAGAGGCAGGCGGCCCTCATGCCGAAGTGGAGGCCATTCGAGCGCTGAAAGGACCGGCGCGGCCCGAGGATGTCCTCTATGTCACTCTGGAGCCTTGCAATCACCAAGGCCGCACTCCTCCTTGTACCCGGGCGATTTTAGAGGCGGGACTGCGCCGGGTCGTGGTGGGCATGACCGATCCCAACCCTCACGTAGCCGGCGGCGGCTGTGCCTTTCTTGAAAGCCGTGGCGTTTTAGTTCATACAGGTGTCCTGGAGAAAGACTGCCGGGCCTTGAACGAGGGGTTTATCAAACATGCCACCACGGGCCGCCCGTTCGTTATCGCCAAGACCGCCTCAACTCTGGACGGGTGGACGGCCACGGGCACGGGCCACTCCCGCTGGGTGACAAACGAAAAATCGAGGCGATTCGTCCATCGGCTGAGGGATCGTTGTGATGCCATACTGGTGGGCGTCGGGACGGTGCTCGCCGACGACCCGTCCCTGACAACCAGGCTGCCTGGAAGAAAGGGCAGGGACCCGATCAGGGTTATTGCCGACACCCGATTCCGGACGCCGGAAAATTCAAGGGTTCTCCACTCCGATTCAGCCGCGGAAACACTCATCGCTGTTGCCGAAGGGATGGAGAACCCCCGCTTGGCTGCCCTTTCAAGGCGGCTTGGCATTGGAGTGGTGCACTGTCCAACGAGAGAAGACGGACTGGACCTTGATGCGCTGCTCGACATCCTGGGCGCAAAGGGGATAATGTCGCTGCTTGTTGAGGGAGGTTCGGCCATCATGGGGTCGATGATGCGGCGCAGGTTGGTGGACAAGGTTTACGTGTTCAAGGCCCCTAAGCTCCTTTGTGGAAACGACGGCGTACCGGTGGCGGCAGGACCGGGTGCCGGGCGGATGGATGAATGCCTTTTGCTTGAAGACATCCGGGTCCGGAGATTCGGGGATGATGTGCTGATAAGCGGGTATACCGTCAAGGGAACAGGGAATCGGGGTTTCATCCCCGGCGATGAGAGTGTGAAGAAGAGCCATGTTCACCGGACTTGTTGAAGGTATAGGCCGTATTCGGCGGGCGGACCCCAGGAGAGGGGAAATGGTCCTGTCCGTGGAGCCGCTTTTTCACATGGACCGCATCAGCACAGGCGACAGTCTGTGCGTAAACGGTGTGTGCCTGACCGTGTCCGGACAGCGCTCGGGTGTGCTGAGCATGGATGTGTCGGCCGAGACACTTTCTAGGAGCACCCTGGGCGGGCTGGGGGCCGGGGATCGAGTAAACCTGGAGAGGGCGCTCCGCCTGTCGGACCGCCTTGGAGGTCATCTTGTTTCAGGTCACGTGGACGGCATTGGAAGGATAGTGGGGAAGGAAAACCGGCAGGGATCGTGGCTGCTGGAGATCGAATTCGACCCGGCGCTTTCCAGGTACACCATTGAGAAGGGGTCCATCGCCGTGGACGGCGTCAGCCTGACCATTAACCGGTGCCGCACCGGCCGTGTTGAAGTGAACATCATACCCCAGACCGGCAGGGAAACGACCCTGCTCGAAATAAACCGGGGCGGGCGGGTAAACATAGAGACCGATTTGATTGGAAAGTATATTGAGAAACTGATGTCCGGAGAGGACCAAGGCCGAGATAAAAAGGCCGGGTCGGGCATATCTATTGAAACTCTTCATGAGCACGGATTCATGCGGTGAACAATCATTCCGGCAAGACCGGAACCAGCTCACCCGGTTGGTCCGAGTCCTGTGTTGAATATTTTTGATGCGCTAACGGAGAATCGATATCATGCCGGTTTCAAGTATCGAGGATGTACTCGAGGATCTGCGGGAAGGAAAGATGATTATTCTCGTGGATGACGAAGACAGGGAGAACGAGGGAGACCTTACAATGGCTGCGGAGAAGGTCACCCCTGAGGCCATCAACTTCATGGCCAGGTACGGGCGCGGGTTGATATGCCTGTCCCTTGACCACCAGATCGTTGAACAGTTGCAGCTTCCTCTCATGGTTCAGGACAACAGGTCTCCATACAAGACCGCGTTCACCGTTTCAATCGAGGCGCGCCAGGGGGTCACTACGGGGATTTCCGCAGCGGACCGTGCCCGGACCATTCAAGCGGCAGTGGCCGACGGAGCGAAACCCGATGACCTGGTTCAGCCCGGGCACGTGTTTCCCCTAAGGTCCAGGCGCGGGGGGGTCCTCTTCAGGACCGGCCAGACCGAGGGCTCGGTGGACCTGGCCCGGCTTGCCGGGCTCAAGCCGGCCGGAGTCATATGCGAGATCATGAAAGACGACGGGACCATGGCCCGCATGCCGGACCTGGAATTGTTTGCAGAGGAGCACGGGCTGAAAATCGCGACGGTGGCGGACATCATCGAGTATCGCATGAGAAAGGAATCGTTCGTGCACCAGGCCGCCGAGACCGTGCTGCCGACTCCTTTCGGCGAATTCCGCGCCATAGCTTTTGTCAACGACATAGACGATTACGAGCATATGGCCCTCATAAAGGGAGAGATTGATCCTGACAGGGAGGTGCTGGTGCGCGTTCACTCCCAGTGCCTCACGGGCGATGTATTCGGCTCCTATCGCTGCGACTGCGGGACCCAGCTCGAAAAAGCCATGGAGCGGGTCCAGCAGGAGGGGGTTGGGGTCATCCTGTATCTCCAGCAGGAAGGCCGGGGAATCGGCCTGGCCAACAAGCTCAAGGCCTATGCATTGCAGGATCAAGGGCGGGACACGGTGGAGGCTAACGAGGAACTGGGGTTCAAGGCGGATCTCCGGGACTACGGGGTCGGGGCCCAGATACTGGTTTCCCTCGGCGTTCGGAAGATGAAGCTAATGACGAACAATCCCAAAAAACTCAAAGGCCTGGAGGGATACGGCCTCGAGGTGACAGGCCGTGAACCTCTGGAGTGCGAGCCAAGGCCGGAAAATGTTAAGTATCTGATGACAAAGTGCCAGAAACTGGGGCACTTGATGAAGATCAGCGGGTTGCCGGAGTCCTGATCTCCACTGTTTCGGGCCCGGGCCCGGCGACCGTCATGAAAGGGGGTTTGGCATGCCGAAGGTGCTTGAGGGGAAGATATCCGGAGAAGGGTTGAGGTTTGCCGTGGTGGTCAGCCGGTTCAACGACTTTATCTCATCCAAGTTGGTGGAGGGGGCCCTGGACGCTCTGATGCGTCACGGGACGGATGACGGTCATATTGCCCTGGTCAAGGTGCCGGGGGCGTTCGAAATCCCTTTTGCCGCAAAGAAGCTTGTTCAAAGCGGGCGATACGATGCGGTAATATGCCTTGGCGCCGTTATACGCGGGGCCACGCCCCATTTCGACTATGTGGCCGCCGAGATGTCCAAGGGAATAGCACAGGTAGGCCTAGAGGGAAGCGTCCCGGTGGCCTTCGGAGTCCTGACGACGGACGACCTGGAGCAGGCCATTGAGCGGGCAGGTTCAAAGGCGGGCAACAAGGGTTGGGACGCCGCCATGGCGGCCATGGAAATGGTCCAGCTGAACAGGGCCATCGAGCAGGGTGAATAGCGCTGCTTTAGGCCGGCCATGGGACGAAGACGTCATGCCAGGGAACTGGCGATGCAGGTCCTCTTCCACCTGGAGTACTCTCCGGGCGACCCCGAAGAGGCGCTGGAGCGTGTGTGCGGGAATTTTGACCTCCCCCCGCGGTCGCGCGGTTTTGCCAGACGCCTGGTAATCGGTGTGTTCGAGAATCTCGAGGCCCTGGATCGTATGATCCGGGAGGCTTCCAGGAACTGGCGTATTGAACGTATGTCCAGGGTGGACCGGAACATCCTGAGGATTGGGGCCTTTGAGGTGGTTTTTTTAAAGGACATTCCGGCCAAGGTCTCCATTGATGAGGCCGTTGAACTCGGTAAGATTTACGGGTCGGAGGATTCCGGTTCGTTCATCAATGGCGTGCTGGACAACATTTTTAATACTTTGAAATCACAAGAACTTTGAGATCGCCTTTAAGGCCCGATTCGTGACGCCGGGCCTGGGAAAGGATAGGGCCCGCTCCGGGTTCCCTCAAGGGACCGGCGGATTCGCAAGGCGTATGAGACTGGATTTTCGGTTTTCGGAACGGCCTCCGGACAGCCTTTGGTGTGAAGCTGTTGTGGCGTTTGTTTTTCAAAAGAGGTTCCTTACCCTGGGGCTGCTTTCCGGGCTCGACGCCAAAATGGGCGGGCTCCTCGGTCGACTCGAGAATGCGGGATTCTGGACCGGTACCCTTCAAGAAGACCTGCTCTTGGCCTCGCAGGGCAGGATCAAGGCGGACAAGGTGCTTCTGTGCGGTCTGGGTCCTGCCGCGGAATGCGAGTTCCCATGTGTCGCAGAGGAGGTTGAACGGGTTGGAGATGTGCTGGTGAAAATGCGTGTCAGCGACATGGCCGTCCACATTCCCGTGCTGGAAGGGTATGAGGGCGATTATCCGAATCATCTCGTGCAATCAGCGGAACGATTGTCCGCCCCGTTTTTAAGGGCCCACCGCGAATCCCCGGATTTCCTGCTCAAGGTTGTGTTCTCCGTGGAGCGGTTCCATTCCACCTCCCTTTTCCAGGTGGCTGACAGGCTCCGGGATGGTTTCGGGCGGGAGTTGGATTTGTCAGTGGTGATAGAAAGGGACAACCGTACGGATTGATCGGTGTGCCAAGAAGACGCTTTGCGAGAAAATTTGTTTTTTCGTTAAATGGAAAAATTCAGTGAATAGAGGATTCAGAGCGAGTATGAAGTACGAACCGCAAGAGCTGGAAACGAAGTGGCAGAAGAACTGGGAGGAAAACGGCCTTTTCAAGGTGACGGAAGATCCCGATAAAAAGAAGTATTACCTCCTTGAGATGTTCCCTTACCCCAGCGGCAAGATTCACATGGGTCATGTCAGGAACTATACGATCGGTGATGTGGTTGCCAGGTACAAGCGTATGCGTGGAATGAACGTCCTGCATCCCATGGGATGGGACGCCTTCGGCCTGCCAGCGGAAAACGCCGCCATTGAGAACGAGACTCACCCCGCATCGTGGACATACCGGAACATAGAAACCATGCGATCCCAGTTGAAACGTATGGGGTTCAGCTATGACTGGGATCGGGAGCTGGCCACCTGCGATCCCGAATACTATCGTTGGGAGCAGTTGGTCTTCCTCAAGATGTACGAAAAGGGGCTGGCATACAAGAAGAAGACTCATGTGAACTGGTGTGAAAAGTGCCAGACCGTCCTGGCCAAAGAGCAGGTTGAAAACGGCTGCTGCTGGCGGCATCCCGACCAGGAGATCGTCTTGAAGGAGATGGACTCCTGGTATTTCAGAATAACGGAGTACGCCGAGGAGATTCTTGACCACTGCGACCGTCTTCCAGGCTGGCCCGAGCGGGTCCTCACGATGCAGAGGAATTGGATCGGGAAGAGCCACGGAGCCATCCTACGCTTTCCAGTGGCCGGCTCGGAAGAAGAGGTGGAGGTCTACACCACCCGCCAGGATACTGTCTTTGGAGCCACGTTCATGTGTTTCGCCCCGGAACACCCCATGCTAAAGGACCTGGTGCGCGGCACAAAACAGGAAAAGGAGGTCCAAGGCTTCATCGAGCGGACGCTCAAGGTGGACAGCTTCATAAGGACTGCGGATTTCACGGTGAAAGAGGGGGTTTTCACGGGACGTCATTGTATCAACCCCGCCACCGGTGAAGAGATACCCATTTATGTCGGGAATTTCGTCCTGTTCGATTACGGGACAGGCGCCATTATGGCGGTTCCGGCCCACGATCAGCGTGACTTTGATTTTGCCCGCAAGTACGGACTAAATGTCCGGGTCGTCATTCAGCCTCAAGGGGAGGAAATGGATGGAGCGACCATGACCGAGGCCTACGAAGGCGAGGGCCTGCTGGTCAATTCCGGCAGGTTCAACGGACGAAGGAACCTTGACGCCCTCGATCATATCGCAGAATGGCTGGAGTCGGAGGGCAAGGGTTACCGGACCGTGAACTACCGGCTGAGAGACTGGAACATCTCGAGGCAGCGTTACTGGGGCGCTCCCATCCCAATCGTATACTGTGACAGGTGCGGAATAGTCCCGGTGCGGGAACAAGACCTGCCCGTCGTCCTCCCTTTGGAGATGGAGATGCGCGACAACGGGGGCTCTCCTCTCCCTTTTGAACCCTCGTTCTTCGAGACCGCCTGTCCTCGCTGCGGCGGCAAGGCCCGCCGGGAGACCGACACTATGGATACGTTCGTGGAGTCCTCCTGGTACTTCGACCGTTATGCCTGCCCCGATTATTCGAACGGACCTCTGGATCCCGACCGTGTGTCTTACTGGATGCCTGTGGACCAGTACATAGGCGGGATTGAGCATGCCATCCTGCATCTCCTCTATTCCCGGTTCTATACGCGCGTACTCAGGGATTTCGGCTATCTCAAAGTCAGCGAGCCCTTCACCAACCTCCTCACACAGGGCATGGTCTGCAAGGAGACCCAGTCGTGCCCCACGCATGGGTATTTGTACCCTGAAGAGGTGGAAATGGGCCGGTGCAGGCGTTGCGGCAAAGAGGTCGAACTGGGCGGAACGGTCAAGATGTCCAAGTCGAAGAGAAACGTAATCGACCCCCAGGAAATGGTGGACCTGTATGGTGCGGATACCGTGCGCATGTTCTGCCTTTTCGCTTCGCCGCCCGAGAGGGACCTGGAGTGGAACGATAAGGGAGTGGAGGGGTCGTTCCGTTTTCTCAACCGAACATGGAGACTAATCACGGACAACCTTGAGACCCTTAGGGCCGCCCCCGTGTTCAAGGGGGAGAGGGAACAGGCGGAACCTTTTCAAAGCCTGCACCGTAAGACCCATCAGACCATTCAAAAGGTGACTTCCGACATCGAGGACAGATTCCACTTCAACACCGCCATCAGTGCGGTCATGGAACTCGTCAACGAAGTCAGCCGTGTCTTGTCGGAAGACAAAGAGCCGGGAAAAGAAGGTTGGACGGTCATTAGAGAAGCCCTGGAGGCGGCCGTCATGCTGCTTTCTCCGGTGGTGCCTCACATCACCGAAGAACTCTGGAGTCTGCTGGGACACCGCGAAAACCTCCTTTCCACCTCCTGGCCGGGTTACCGTAAGGAGGCACTGGAGGTGGATAAGCGTACAATTGTCCTTCAGGTTAACGGCAAGTTGCGGAGCCGGATCGAGGTCGCGGCCGACTGCAGCCGTGAAGCCCTGGAACAGGCCGCCCTGTCTGATGATCGTGTCAAAAAGTTCATCGGCGATAAGCCGGTGAAAAAAGTTGTCGTGGTTCCCAAAAAGCTGGTGAACGTGGTGGTGTAAACCCCGATTCAGCCCCTGGCGGCGGCCGGCCGTGAAGCCCTGGATTTTTTTCGCACCACCGGCAGCCGGACGGAGAGAGACCATGAACACATCCAATTTTCGCCCACCCCTGATCCATGTCGCCTGCGCCCTGGTACTGGCGCTTCTGGTTCAAAGCACCGGGTGCGGATATGGGTTCAGGGCGGACGGGCGTCCCATGGGCCTGGAGATCGAAAGCCTGGCCATCCCTCTCATGACCAGCACATCATCCATGATCGCCTTTGAAGCCGACTTCACTAAAGTCATTCGCCAGGAATTCATCAGCCATGCAAACGTCCCTATCTTGCCGGAAGAGCGGGCGCATATGGTTTTGTTCGGCCACGTTCGTAATATCCGGGCGGATCCGCTGACCTATGATCTGGATGTCCGGACGGTCAGGGGGCACGAGGTGACTTATTCCTCCACCAGCAGCCGGAGACTCAAGGTCGAACTTGAAGCCAGACTCGTGGACAGGGCAACGGGGAAAACCGTGTGGCAGGAAGGCAATCTGGCGGAAGAAGCCCGGTTCGAAGTGAGTTCCGACCCGCTTCTCACCCGCCACAATCAGCGGCAGGCACTTCAGAAGATCGCGGCCCGTTTGGCCAAGCGCGTTTATCTCAAGACCATGGAAAGGTTCTGATGGCCCGGGACCTCCAGCCGGAAGATGTCCTTGATCGCCTCGAAAAAGGTCGGCTCGACCCGTTCTACCTTTTTTATGGAACCGGGGAGTTCCGCCTGGAACTGGTTCTTGACCGAATACGCGCTACCTACATCCCGGAAGGTGCCAGAGATTTCAACCAGGAAGTCCTTTACGGGGACAAGAAGCTCAATCCCGAAGAGATCGTAGGACGGGCGCGTTCATTGCCTTTTATGGCCTCGAACCGTCTTATCGTAGTGCGGAGGACAGAGGCCTTTAATGCGGCCCAGCTCACGCGGCTAATCCCATACCTGGAGCAGCCCGCCGACACCACATGCCTGATTTTTGTATCATCCAAGGCCAATTTCAACACCAGGTTCTACAGGGTCATCCGTGAGGCAGGCCGTGCCGTGGCCTTTGATGAATTGAAGGGTAAACAGGTCGGGGCGTGGATTCGGCGCACGGCGAAGGAGCTGGGTGTGGAGCTGGATCCTGAGGCGTGCGACATGCTTCAGGAGATCGCGGGAAACCGCCTCAGGGATCTTCATGGAGAACTGGAAAAACTCCGGCTCAGGCACGGCGCGGGTGTGAGGATAGGGGCAAAGGAGGTTCGCGAACTGGCGGTTTACAGCCGGAGCTTCACTATTTTCGAACTTGTTGAGAGGATTTCAGCCAGAGACAAGGCCGGTGCGCTCACCGTGATGGCCCGTTTTCTGGAGGAGGAGGGACGACGCGAGGCGCCTCTGGGCATTATCGGCATGCTTAATCGCCAGGTCAGGCTTCTCCGTCAGACCAAGCCCTTGGCGGCTCGGCGTAAAAGCCCCGATCAAATAGCAAAGGAACTCTCCGTACCGCTGTTTGCAGCCCGCCGTCTTGTGAGCCAGTCCGGTCGTTGGAGCGAGGATGAACTTGAACGGGCCCTTTTTGCACTTTACGAGGCCGACGGGCTTATCAAATCGGGTTCGAGGACGAATCCGCTCATGGAATCACTCGTCGTATCGCTCTGCGGGTAGTTTGCCCCCGTCCTTTGTGGGGAACGGGAGCAAGCAATACACATTCAGGAAGAGAGCTGGTGCACCTGGCGTGAAAGGCGGGAAATCTTGCGGGAGGCCGTCTTGCGCTTGATCACACCCCTGGCCGCTGTCCTTTGAAGGACGGAAGCGGCTTTTCTCAGGTTTTCTCGGGCCTCTTCCGGCGAACTCTCGGCGACGGCGGACCTGACATCCTTGACCGCCTTTTTGACCTGGCTCTTGTACCCCCGGTTTCGAAGCCTTCGAGCTTCGCTCTGTCTGGCCCTCTTGATCGCTGACTTGTGGTTTGCCAACTGTTTTATTCCTCCTGGACTGTGTGAATTGCGGTTGAGGTTCAATTCAATTCGAAACAATAAGTATAAAAACAGAAAGAGTCTGATGTCAAGCCTAAATCACTATTTTCAGGCCGCACCCCGGGGTAATCCGTGACCGCTCCCGATTCCAACAATCAGGAAAATCGTCAGATGGGGCGAGCAGCCGGAACGGTGGGGTTCTTTACATTTCTGAGCCGCATATTGGGATTGGTCCGAGACATGGTGGTTGCCCGGTATTTTGGCTCGGGCATGGCGGCTGATGCCTTTTTTGTGGCGTTCAGGATCCCCAATCTCCTTCGTCGCCTATTTGCAGAGGGGTCCCTGAGCATTGCTTTCATCCCGGTATTTACCGAGTATCTCCAGCAGAAATCACGCGAGGACGCCCTTGAACTCGCCCGGGTCGTCCTGACCATACTGTCTCTGATACTGGCGGTTGTCACGGTCCTGGGCATTCTGACAGCCCCATGGATAGTGCGCATTCAGGCCTTCGGCTTCGGAGGGGCCGGAGAAAAATACGAGCTGACGGTCTTGCTCACCCGGATCACTTTTCCATACATCTTTCTCATCAGCCTGGTTGCCCTTTTCATGGGTATTCTGAACACGCTTCGCCACTTCGCCGCCCCGGCGGCCGCTCCGATTTTCTTGAACGTAGGAATTATCGGCGCTGTTTACTGGCTTTCACCCCGGCTGTCCGAGCCGGTGGTCGGGCTGGCCGTTGGCGTGATAGTGGGTGGTGTCTTGCAGGTGCTGCTTCAGATCCCCTGGCTTTTGCAGAAAGGGGTTTCTCTTCGGCCATGCTGGATGCCCGGGCATCCGGCGGTCTCCAGGATAGGCCTTCTAATGCTGCCGGCGGTTTTCGGGTCGGCGGTTTACCAGTTGAACCAGTTCATTGGAACCCTTCTTGCGTCTTTCCTTCCGCAGGGCAGCGTTTCCTGGCTGTACTATGCGGACAGGCTCGTGCAGCTGCCCCTGGGAGTGTTTGCCATTGCCATAAGCACGGCCGCACTCCCCTCCCTTTCGCGCCAGGCCGCCGAGGAAGGGCTGCGGGCGTTCCGAGATACCCTTGACTATGCCTTGAGACTGGTTTTTTTTATCAGTATCCCCTCCATGATCGGGCTGATGGTCGTCGGACACCTCATCGTACGAGTCCTTTTCGAGCGCGGTGCTTTTCAGGCGTTCTCCACCGATATGACGGCTCAGGCCCTGTTCTTCTACTGTGCCGGGCTTTGGGCTTTCTCCGGCATTCGCGTGATCGTGGCCGGGTTTTATGCGCTCCAGGACACAAAGACGCCTGTCCGTGCCGCATTTATGGCCCTTCTGATCAACACCGGTTGCAGCCTGCTCCTCATGGGCCCCCTTAAACACGGAGGCCTGGCCCTCGCACTGTCCATTGCCTCTGCTATTCATTTCCTGCTTCTTGGTTTTTTACTCTACCGTCGAATCGGGTTTCTCGAAGTGCGTCCGCTTTTCCGATCTGCCGGGGTCAGCCTTTTTTCCTCCCTTGTAATGGGGGCGGTACTATTCGCAGCCTACAGGGTCTGGTGGAATCCCGGGGCGGATGCGCGGCAGGGGGAACTTGTCCTGGGATTGGGCCTTCTGCTTGCCCTCGGGGTCGCGGTGTACCTGGTTATGTGCCGGTTACTGCGTTCGAGGGATTTGGACTCGATTGTCGGGATGGTATCGGGCCTGTTTTCGCGAAGATCGTAAGTAGTTATTGTACTAAGCGTCTGTTTTAGGATGAGGGGCGAAAAATGGCACTTGATGACAAGAGGGCGATTCTGGGTTGGAGTCTTTATGATGTAGGTAACTCAGCCTTCGCAACTACCGTTATGGCAGGCTTTTACCCTATTTTTTTCAAGCAGTACTGGAGCATAGGCGTGGACACAACCATGTCCACCGCCAGGCTGGGGCTTGCCAACTCCCTTGCAGGCGTGCTGGTGGCCATGTCCGCACCGGTACTGGGCGCGATTGCTGATCAGGGAACCACCAGGAAGAAGTTTCTCTTTTTTTTCTCCTACATGGGAGCTCTGATGACGGCGGCCCTTTACATGGTTTCCATGGGAAACTGGGCTGCGGCCATAGCCCTCTATGTTCTTGGTAATGTGGGGTTTTCCGGCGGAAACATCTTTTATGACGCCCTTATTACCATTGTAGCTTCGAAAAAGAGGCTCGATATGGTTTCCTCTCTCGGTTTCGCGCTGGGCTACCTGGGGGGAGGTATGCTTTTCGCTTTCAACGTGTGGATGACCCTGAAGCCCGAGACCTTCGGCTTCTTGGATGCCTCCCAGGCCGTGCGGATCTCATTTCTCACAGTGGGTGTGTGGTGGGCTGCTTTCACCGTGCCCCTTCTCCTTCTGGTCAAGGAACCGGTGCTCGAGAGAAAGGGTTTGAGTTCCGCCTCGATTCGGGCAGGCCTGGAACAGCTTCGGAAGACTTTTCAGGAGGTGCGGCGGCTTAGAACCGTGTTTCTGTTCCTGGTGGCCTACTGGTTTTATATCGATGGAGTGGACACCGTCATCCGCATGGCTGTGGATTACGGGCTCTCAATAGGTTTTGAGTCCCAGTCCCTTATCCTGGCCCTGCTCATAACCCAGTTTGTGGGTTTTCCAGCGGCAATCGGGTTCGGTTTCCTGGGAAACCGCATCGGGACGAAAAGGGCAATCTACTTGGCCCTTGCCGTCTACCTGTTTGTATGCATTTGGGGTGCCTTCATGCAGGAGGTAACCGAGTTTTACATACTGGCTGTGGTTGTGGGCCTGGTCCAGGGCGGCGTGCAGGCGCTCAGCCGGTCGTATTTCGCACGGATGATTCCTGTTGCCAGATCCGCCGAGTTTTTCGGGTTTTACAACATGCTCGGAAAGTTCGCAGTGGTTGTGGGCCCGGTGCTGATGGGGGGATTCGGCCTTCTTGTCCGCCACGCGGGTTACAGCGCCGATATTGCGTCCAGGGCCGGCATTACTTCAGTGGGGTTGCTGTTCCTTGTAGGCGGGGTGCTTCTTTATTTCGTGAACGAAGAGCAGGGCCGAAGAGAACTCCTTGCCACGGCCGAGTAGCCGGGCCTCAGGGTCTGTCTGAAGGACACGGGGACAAATCAGCCCCGGCCTTAAGGGTATTATTTCTTGAAAAACAACAGGGTGTTTGATATTTTCCCCAAACCTGACTGGATTTTGTTGTAAAGAGGTTTTGCCTGGGCTCTGCAACGGGAAACGCTACCAGGATGATCGCTCCTTCCATTGCTTCACTTGAGGTGGGCACACACACGGCCAGGCTTTTGCTCGCGACGGCCGCCTCCGGCAACACCTTGTTCCGACCCCTGGCAAGGGAACGCAGGACCATACGGCTCGCTGATGGGTTTGGATCTTCGGGAGCATGCGTAATTCAGAAAGACGCCGCCCGCCGAACTGCCGAGGCCGTTAATTCCTTCGCCCGGCTGGTCCGTGAAGCAGGCGGTGAAATTGTCCGCGCCGTGTCAACCGGAGTCACCCGGACGGCGGAAAACCGGCACGCGTTTATTCAGGGCGTTTTCGATGAGACAGGTGTGCGGATCAGCCCTGTATCCGGGGAGGAAGAGGCGGGACTGACCGCAAGAGGTGTGCTGCACGCTCTCGGATCTGTGGAAGGGTCTTATGTAATTTTCGACCTCGGCGGCGGGAGCACTGAATTCGTTATGAGGAAGGGCTCAGCCGAGGAAGAAAGGGAGTCGATCTCCCTGCCCCTGGGCGCCCTTTTACTCAAGGAGGCCTTTTTTTCCAAAGAGCCCTTTTCAGTCGAGGCGATTACGACGGCTTCACGCCGTGTAGACCGGATCCTGTCCGAGGGAATTCCCGATCCAACGGATTTTTGTGCCCCGCCCGTTCTCATCGGCTCCGGAGGGACTTTGACCACCCTGGCGGCAATGATCCACGGCATCGAGGTTCGGGAGATCGGGGCGGAGCGTATGAACGGTCTCATCCTGAAGCGCGGTGCCCTCGAGGACTTGTACAATCTTATCATTAGTATGCCACTGGAGAACAGGCGGCGTCTTAAAGGACTGGACCCCGGCAGGGCCGATGTGATTCCCGCGGGTGCCCTGGCGGTTTTGCGTATTTTAAATTATTTCGAGGTTTCTCAGGTGACGGTTTGTCTTTCGGATATCCTGGAGGGCCTCCTCATAGATTATCTGCAGGGAGACGAACATGAGTAAAGACATCGGGATTCGAACCGGGTATACGTTTGACGACTTGGTCCTCGTTCCGGATCATTCGAGCGTGATCCCTAATGAAACGGATGTCCGCACGCGCCTGACCGGTAACGTAACGTTGAATATACCCATTGTCAGCGCGGCCATGGACACCGTAACCGAGGCCGAGACCGCCATCACGATCGCCAGGCAGGGCGGGATAGGATTCATACACAAGAACATGAGCGTGGAACGGCAGGCCCTCGAGGTTGAGAAGGTAAAGAAGTCCGAGAGCGGTATGATCGTGGACCCCATCACCATAGAACCGGAGCGCAAGATATCCGATGTCCTCGATATCATGAGCAAGTACCGCATTTCCGGAGTGCCTGTGGTCAAAGACGGAAACCTGGTGGGTATAATAACCAACCGCGATCTCCGCTTTGAGACCAACCTGGAACAGCGCGTGGACTCGGTCATGACCAAGGAGGACCTGGCCACCGCCCGCATGGGAATCACCCTGGAGGAGTCCAAGGCGATCCTGCACGAGCGTCGGATCGAGAAGCTCCTCGTGGTAGATGAAAAAGGCAGGCTAAAAGGCCTTATTACTATTAAAGATATTGAAAAGATAAGAAAATATCCTGACTCGTGCAAGGATCCGCTGGGGCGGCTGCGGGTGGGTGCCGCCGTGGGAGTCGGCGAGGACGCGTTGGACCGATCGGAGAGGCTGACGGCGGCCAATGTGGATGTTGTGGTTATCGACACCGCTCATGCGCATTCCGAAGGGGTACTCTCCACTGTGAGAGAATTAAAGAAACGCTATCCTGAACTCGAGCTCATAGCTGGAAACGTTGCCACGGCCGAGGCCACCAAGGCCCTTATCCATGCCGGTGTGGACGCCGTGAAGGTAGGCGTGGGTCCCGGTTCCATTTGCACTACGAGGGTCGTGGCGGGTATAGGGGTGCCGCAGGTTACAGCCATCATGGATTGCGGGGCCGAGGCTCGAAAGCACGGGATTCCCATCATCGCAGACGGCGGCATAAAGTTTTCAGGCGACATTACCAAGGCCATTGCAGCGGGCGCGGACTCCGTTATGATTGGAAGCCTGTTTGCAGGGACAGAGGAGAGCCCCGGAGAGACCATCCTTTATCAAGGCCGCACCTACAAGGTTTACAGGGGCATGGGTTCCATCGAGGCGATGAAGGAGGGGAGCAGGGACAGGTATTTTCAGGGCGACGTGGAGGCTGAAAAGAAGCTCGTTCCCGAGGGCATTGTCGGGCGCGTCCCTTACCGTGGCTCGCTGGCCGAGACGGTCTATCAGCTAACAGGCGGTCTCCGTGCCGGAATGGGGTACCTGGGATGCCGGACCCTGGACGAACTAAGGAATAAACCGCGCTTTATTCAGGTGACCGCGGCCGGTCTGAAGGAGGGCCATGTGCACGACGTAATTATCCTCAAAGAGGCCCCGAATTACAGTGTGGAATAAACCCATCCTGATCCTGGACTTCGGTTCACAGTACACACAGCTCATCGCCCGGCGGGTGCGTGAGGCACGGGTCTACTGCGAGATCCACCCCTTTAACATCCCCCCGGACAAGCTCAGGCGGTTGGCGCCGAGCGGCATAATCCTATCCGGGAGTCCCTTTAGCATTTACGATAAAGGCGCCCCGATGCCCGATCCTTTTGTTCTCAGGATGGGCGTGCCCGTGCTGGGGATCTGTTACGGCATGCAGTACCTGACCCATGCCCTGGGGGGCGGGGTGGCGGGGGCTGCGGACCGGGAATACGGCAGCGCGGAGTTGATTGTGGAGGACGACGCCGACCTTTTTCACGGCTCTCCCACAGGAGGCATTGAGATGGTGTGGATGAGTCACGGCGATCGTATTGAAACAATGCCGGACGGGTTCGCTTCCATAGCCCGAAGCGCGAACAGCCCCGTAGCTGCCATGGCGGACAGGAACCGAGGGTTTTTCGGGGTCCAGTTTCATCCGGAGGTGGTACACACACCCAACGGCAATAGAATGCTCAGGAATTTTCTTTTCAGGGTCTGCTGCTGTGAGCCGTCCTGGACCATGGCCTCGTTCGTGCGGGCCGCCGTGAAAGACCTCCGTGAGCGGATCGGAGGGGAGCGGGTGATCTGCGGCCTGTCCGGCGGCGTGGACTCCACTGTGACGGCCGTCCTGCTCAGCGAGGCCATAGGCACGAATCTGTCATGCATCTTCGTTGACAACGGCCTGCTGCGCCAAGGGGAGGCCAGGGAGGTGTCGGAGCTCTTTCAGGAATTCTATCACACTGATTTCCACATGGTGGACGCCTCGGAACGTTTTCTCTTTGGGCTGCGGGGAGTGACCGATCCTGAAGAGAAACGCAAGATCATCGGCCGTGAGTTCATAAGCGTGTTCGAGGCCAAGGCTATGGAACTCGGGGAAGTCAAGTACCTAGCCCAGGGCACTCTTTATCCGGACGTAATAGAGAGTGTGTCCTTCAAAGGGCCCTCGGTCACAATCAAGAGCCACCACAACGTGGGCGGCCTGCCCGAGGTCATGAACCTGGAACTCGTCGAGCCGCTCAGGGAGCTTTTTAAAGACGAGGTTCGCCTTTTGGGCGCAGAACTCGGGATCCCGCGTGCGATGGTGATCAGACAGCCTTTTCCCGGTCCCGGGCTGGCCGTCCGGATCCTGGGCGAGGTGACCCCGGAGCGGCTGGAGATCCTTCGCCACGCAGATGTGATAGTTCAGGAGGAGGTAATCGCATCGGGTTACTACGAGAAGGTATGGCAGTCATTCGCCGTCCTCCTTCCCGTGCAGACCGTGGGCGTTATGGGCGATGAGCGGACCTATGAACACGTGATCGCGCTCAGATCCGTTGACAGCCTGGACGCCATGACAGCCGACTGGACACGCATTCCCTATGAGGTCCTTGCCCGCATTTCCAACCGGATCATCAACCGTGTCAGGGGCGTCAACAGGGTGGTCTACGATATCTCGTCCAAGCCCCCCAGCACTATTGAGTGGGAGTAGGGACCAGTTTTTCGAGGATCAGCCCCTGCCCGTCCAGCATGAAGAGTTGGAACCCGTTCTGGGCCGCATTTTCCGCAAGGGTCCGGTAGCGGATGGCCTGGGCCTCGTATTTGAGGTCTTTTTCGTGTGAAAGCACGTGAAGACCTGACAGGGCCTCCTCTTTTTTTAAGAAAAAAGGAATGAAGGAGACATTTAGCTCCTCATCGTGCTGTCCGAGGAACTGCTCGTTACGCTCGGGATCCTGAATGAGTACCCAGACCCATGGGTTTTCCTCTGCAAATCGGTTCATGAGTTGTCTATTCCTCCTTGTAATATCCAGCATGAATTGCTTTATTCCGGGAACTGACCCGCTTAGGAAGGGTAAAATCCGTGTCCTCGGAAACCGAAAGAACATACCGTCGAAGAATGAAAGGCCGGGATCTGGTCGGATTCGAAGTGAAGGTCCATGAGACGGACCTGTGGATCGGCGCGGATCGGCCCCTGGTATCCGAGGCGAAGAACCTTGTTTTCGGCGCGCGGCGGCCCCTTGAAGCATACATCAATGAGCACCCTGATTTCCTTTCCTCCCTTTCCCCGTTACCTGACGATACTCTCGCCCCTCCTTTGGTGCGGGAAATGATCCGTGCCTCCGCCAGCGCCGGGGTAGGTCCCATGGCCTCCGTTGCCGGGGCCATAGCGGAACACGTGGGGGACGGGCTGCTGGCGCTGAGCTCCCAGGTCATCGTTGAGAACGGAGGAGACGTATTCCTGTCCTTGAAGCGGGGCGTGACGGTGACGGTCATGGCTGGTCGATCTCCGCTGAGCATGAAGATAGGAATCAGGGTTCCGGCCGGTTCGATGCCCGTTGGCGTGTGTTCGTCCTCGGGGTCAGTGGGGCACTCCCTGAGCCTTGGCAGGGCCGATGCCGCCTGTGTGGTAGCCCGGTCCACAGCCCTTGCGGACGGTGCGGCCACTGCCCTTGGTAACAGGGTAAAAAAACCGGCCGATCTGGAAAAGGCGGTTTCCTGGGCATCACGTATAAACGGCGTCCGCGGCGGCCTGGTGGTGATGGGTAAGGCCATGGCCGCATGGGGGGATGTGGAACTCGTAACGCTCTAAATATGCGAGCCCGCCCGGAAAGCCAAAAAACTGAAACCTAGAGATCATAAAGCGTGTCATCCACCCTGGGAGGGAGCATCCGCCTGAGTATGGGCGATGACTTCTTCCTGGTCTCAAAGGGGTTCTCGGTCTCCAGGGCATCGCCCAGTTCCGCCTCCACCTGGTCGGGGTCTTCCCCTGCTTCCATTCGGCTGAGTGCCTCCTGAAACCCGGGTCCGAGTTCCACCCCCGTCATATCCGAGAACTTTCGCATGAGTTGGGCCGCCTGCCTGGGATCCTCCCCGTCCATGCCATCCGCCTCCCTGGCCAGCAAGTTCATGGCCTGCTCAAGCTTGTCCTCGTCCATGTCGGGAAGGTCCATATCTTCCCCCTCTTCACCGGCTTTGTGCTTCAGGGTAGAGAAGACCGACATCCGCCTCTCAAGGTCGGCCGTGCGACACTTGGGGCACTTCGGGCGCTTGTCAGTGTTTACGGATCCGGAGTAGAAGTTAAAGACCATGTGGCACGCTTCACAATAGAACTCGTAGATGGGCATTGTCCGCCTCCCTGGTCGGTCATAAAACGGCTCACAACGGTTCCTGTTCGAGCCCTGAAGGGATCACTCTCAGGAGACTCCTCTCATTCGGTCATAACATAGCAGAGCGGAAAAAATGGATCAACAGGAGAGCGGGCCGGTAGAGCAGGCCAGGCCTGGGCAGATGTGGTCTAATACAAGGCTGCCGCCTGGAGTCGAAGGAAGCCGGATGGAATATGGGTTGTCTTTTTCAGCAGGGTTGCTATACTCTCCGCAATTTGGAAAGCTGGTTCCCGGAGGAGATCCCACTCGAAATGGCCATTAAAGTCGGTGTGTTATCGGACACTCATCTTCAAGAGGTCACCCCGACCCTTATCCGGATCTATGAGCGGCACCTGGCCGGAGTCGACGTGCTTCTTCATGCGGGTGACGTGGTATCCACCGAGGTGATACGATTTCTGGACCGGGGGGAGTTTTATGGGGTTCACGGTAATATGGATCCCCCTGACGTTCGTGAACTGCTTCCTCAATCCCGAGTCTTGGAGCTGGGTGGATGGCGGATCGGGCTCGCCCACGGGACAGGCGGCCCGGAGAGTGTGGAGGAAACAGTGGCCGGTCTCTTTTCCGGCGTTGATGTTATTGTTTACGGGCACTCCCACATCCACTCCAACAAGGTTAAAAACGGGGTGCTGTTTTTCAACCCCGGCACGGCAACCGGGCACTGCCGGACGGGCGCCAACACCGTTGGGATTCTGGAACTGGCCGAGACCGTTGAAGGCCGAATAATCGGACTCGATATCTGATGACATTACGGTATCCTCTGCTGGTTCTCAGCCGGTGGGTAATGGAAATATGAAAGTACTCTGGGCACCCTGGAGAATGGAGTACATCCTGTCGGACAGTGACGCGAATGATTGCATCCTGTGTCCGGGGGATGATCGGAGCCGGGACGAAGAACGCCTGATTCTTCGCGTGGACTCCAAGACGCTGGTGATCATGAACAAGTATCCCTATATCAACGGGCACCTGCTTGTAGCGCCCGTTCGTCACGTAGGGGGGATCGAAAGCCTGTCCGACGAGGAAATGCTGGACCTGATGACCTGGGTGCGATCGTCCGTTGAGATCCTGAAAAGACACATGGCACCGGACGGCTTCAACGTAGGTCTCAACCTCGGCCGAGTCGCCGGGGCCGGCATGGAGGATCACTTGCATTTTCACATCGTCCCGCGATGGAACGGGGATACCAACTTCATGGCGGTATTCGGAGACGTTCGGGTGATCCCGCAGCATATCAAAGAGACGTACAGGGAGTTGCGTCCCTATTTCGACCGGCTGTAGAGGCCGGGCGCGCTTGGACCCGGGAGGTCATGCATGAAACACATCAAGTTTATTCTTGCCATCGTCATCATGCTTGTGGTCCTGATTCTCATCGTCCAGAACCAGGATGCCTTTTCAACGCCCCTAACCTTCCGCGTGGACCTGCCCGGCCTGCAAGGTGAGATGCCACACGTATCCGTGTATTATGTGGTGACCATCTCCTTTCTTTTCGGCATCCTCGTGGCCGGTCTTTACGGAATGGTGGAGCGGATCCGCCTCAAGAAAGAGATTCGGATTCTTCGAAAGGCCTCCAGCGACAAAGACGCTGAGCTGAATTCGCTCAGGAACCTTCCCATTACTTCGGAAGAACTCTCCCCCGTACCGGCGGAAGGAACCAACGAGGCCGACCGGTAAGGCACAGGTACTTTCCCCATGTGGCAAGCGATCTGGCAATGGTTTTTTGTCCCTTCCAATCAGATTCTCCTAGTCGCTGTTGCGCTTTCCTTGTCTCTAGGTCTCCTGATCGGCCTTGCCGTGAAGGGCAGGCACTCGAGGAGGGAAACCGGTTTCTCAGGGGCGGGGGACCTGGCTTTTTTCAAGGGCGTACAGTACATCCTGTCCAATGATCATGATCAGGCCATCGAAGAATTCACCAGGGCGGTCCAGCTGGATTCGGGGACTGTTGAGACCTATATCGCCCTCGGCAACCTCTACCGATCCAAGGGGGACATAGATCGCGCTATCCGCATACGGAGGAACATTATCCTCCGGCCAAGCATCGACGAGAGGCTGAGAAACCGCGCCCTCTTCGACCTGGGTCTCGACTACAGAAAGGGCGGTTTCCTTGACAGGGCACTTAGGACCTTTACCGAGCTGCTTCAAAAGGAGCCTTCCAATTTGGACGCCCTGCGGGAGACCGAGAAGATCTATGAGGACCTGAAAGACTGGGAAAACGCCTTTGATACCAGACAGCGAATCGCCCGGCTCGTAAAGGAGGATCACGGACATATCCTTGCGCACCACAAGACCGAGGAAGGCAAGGCATGGCTGGAAACCGGGGACGCGGCAAAGGCGAAGGCATGCTTGAAGAAGGCGATTTCCCTTGATTCCGGTTGCATTGACGCCTATCTCCATCTTGGAGACCTCTATCGAGACAAGGACGATATCAAAAAGGCCGTAGCAACCTGGAAAACCATCGCGGACGTTGCCCCTGCGTTCACGTTCCTTGCTTACAGGCGTCTCGACGGAGCATACTCCCGGCTGAGAAACCACAGGCAAGTTGAGGAGTTTCTCAAAGAGTGCGCGGAAAAAAAGGCGGATTCCTTCACACATCTCGCTCTTGGCCGGTTTCTTTACAGCAGCCGGAACGATCCCTCGGGTGCGTTAAGTGAACTGGAGCAGGCCCTGGAGTTGAATCCTTTCTTCTGGGAGGCCCGCACCCTGATGGGAAGCATTTTTCTTGAGCAGGGCCTTAAGGATGAGGCCCTGGACGCTTACAAGGACTTGATCGAACACCTGAACGTGCCCTCCCTCGAATTCCAATGCACACAATGCGGATACCGGCCGGCGGACCTCCAGTGGCAGTGCCCCCAGTGCAGGCGCTGGGACACCATCGCCCGCATGGAGCCGGTGGATGTGAGCCCGGCTCCCGGCTCTTCGCCGGCAGCGCTCTCCTTGGGTAAAAGAGGATCTGCAGAGGAAGGCCAATGAAGCAGGCCACACCCATGCTGCGGCAGTACCTGAGGATCAAGAGCCAGTACCCGGACGCGATCCTCTTTTTTCGAATGGGCGATTTTTACGAGATGTTCTTCGAGGATGCCGAGACGTCGTCCCGTCTCTTGGGAATTACCCTGACATCACGCGGAAACCACGACGGCAAGAAGGTCCCCATGTGCGGTTTTCCGCACCATTCCGCAAAGGCCTACGTGTCCCGGCTCGTTGAACAGGGAAAAAAGGTGGCCATCTGCGATCAGGTTGAAGATCCTAAATCGGCCAAGGGTATCGTACAGCGGGAGGTGACACGGCTGGTGACCCCGGGGTCGATCCTGGAAGACGATGCAGCCGATGGGGCCCCCAATGTGTTCATGGCCGCCGTGGCGTCAGAGCCGGGCAGCTGGGGCCTGGCCCATGTTGATTTGTCCACCGGGGAGTTTCGTGTCACTGAGATGACGGAGCAGGGCGAGCTTTTCGGAGAACTCGGACGGATCGACCCGGCCGAGGTGCTCGTCCCGGAGGGGGACCCTGTGATGGGGGAGCCCGAGCTTTCCACATATCGAGTGGAACCGCTGGACGGGACCGATTTCGACAGGGCCCGTGCTGAATCCATCCTGGAGGAACAACTGGGAGTACGTTCGCTTGAGGGTTTCGGGTGCCGGGGAATGAGACAAGGTATAACCGCTGCGGGAGCGATCGTTCATTATCTTCGCCGCACCCAGAAGTCCTTCCCGGAGCATATCAAGGATTTGCATACTTACCGTTTGGGCGGCTACATGTTCCTTGACGAGTCCACCACAAGGAACCTCGAACTCTTCAAAACCATTCGGCTGGATTCTGGAAAAGGTACTCTGTTTCACGTCCTCGACCATACGGTAACGCCCATGGGGAAGAGGCTTTTGAAACGGTGGATGGGATACCCTCTCCTCGATATCAGGCGGATCAGGAGAAGACTGGCCGCCGTTGCGGGTCTTCGGGATAACCTAATGATGAGAGAGGAGGTCCACGATCTGCTGAAAGGTATGTACGACCTTGAGAGGCTCAACGGAAGGATTTCCCTGGGTAGAACCAATGCCAGGGACCTCGTAGCCCTCAAGGTCTCCATCCTGCGTATTCCCGGACTCAGGCGTGCCCTGGCGGACTCGCCCAGTGAACTCCTGGACGAGATCGCTTTAGAAATGGATCCTCTGGAGGATGTTGCTTCCGTTATCGATGAGGCGGTTGTTGACGAGCCCCCGGCAGGCATCAAGGAGGGTGGACTCATACGGGAGGGTTACCACCCTGAGCTCGACGACCTCATTAGAATCACCCGTGACGGAAAAGGCTGGATCACCGCCCTGGCGGCCAGGGAACAGGAGAGGACGGGAATAGGGAGCCTAAAGGTCGGTTACAACAAGGTGTTCGGCTATTATATCGAAGTTTCGAAGGCCAACCTTGCTCGTGTCCCGGACGACTACATACGGAAGCAGACCCTGGTAAACGGCGAGCGTTATATCACCGAAGAACTGAAGAGTTTTGAAGAAAAAGTCCTCGGGGCGGAGGAGAAGCGGGCCGTCCTGGAGATGGAGATCTTTGAAAAGATTCGTGTCGCCGTGGCCCGTGAGAACAAGCGCATTCGTAGGAGCGGTGAGCTTGTGGGCCAATTGGATGCCCTGACCAGCCTGGCCGAAGCGGCTGAAATGAACGCCTATGTTTATCCCGAGATTAATGAAGAGGGATCAATCGAAATCGTAGACGGGCGGCACCCTGTAATAGAGCAGACCGTAAAAGACGAGGATTTTGTGCCCAATGACATCGTTTTGAATGACAAGGAGCAGCAATTTCTTATTATCACAGGGCCGAATATGGCGGGGAAGTCCACAATCCTTCGCCAGACCGCCCTGACGGTCCTAATGGCGCAGATGGGAGGATTCGTGCCCGCCTCCAGGGCGAAAATTGGCTTGGTGGACAGGATCTTTACGCGGATCGGGGCGTCGGATGACCTCGCAGGGGGACGAAGCACCTTCATGGTGGAGATGAACGAGACGGCGAACATCCTTCGGCATGC
>CAYVDE010000024.1:32680-35289 GCA_964450535.1 uncultured Desulfobacterales bacterium | reverse complement strand
TAGTTAAAGCTATATCAATAGATATGATAACATTACTCCGGTTATCCACCGGCAGGACTCTTTGTTGCAAGGGCTTTTCGGCCCGGGCATAATGGACTATTCGAAACGGCACTAAAAATTCCATTTCCCGGGTAAGGATAATCGGGGGTTTTGAAACCGGATTGATTCGCAGATAATGTGCCTTTGACGTGGAGGTGATGCTATGTCCTTTAAATTCTGGGGTAAAAAGGGTGAAGTATCCTCGAGGAAACTGCCTGGTCCCAAAGAGATTCCCTACCCTGTGGGACGGTATCTGGTTGTAGACAGAGGGCATGATCCGGACTGGGTTTGGGGGCTCCTGGGTGTGTTGCTCCCCAGGGAAGGAGAAAAAAACACCTTTCAAGTGCGTGTCTTCAGTGCCAACGACGCCTCCATGAAAGGAATCAGCGTCAAGGACTATCACTCTTTGGATGAGCATCCCGATGTGATAATTTTCCAGGGGTGCTTCGACAAGAAGACCCTGGAGGTGGTGGAAATCGAATCACCGTCAGACAGCAAGCCTCGAGCAGCCTGACAAGGCCTGATGAAATACTTGTGTCTTGTCAATGATCAGTGTCGCATAAAGCCTTGCCGGCTTGATCCGATGGCTTTCGATACGGCATGCCGTTTCCGTAGCTGTTGGGGAAGGCCTGCTTCCCCTTAGAAGTCCTTGAAGGATTTGTCGTCGTCAAAAGGGATGGCCTCTTCCGGGTTCACCTCCATGCCGGAGTGCCCGGCCACCTGGGCGGCCTTGCGGGTGCCTGTATGCAGTTGGTGAGCCTTGCCTTGACGGCTCCTCTGTCCCTTGATGGCCCTTGTCTGGTCTGTCCCTCCCGCTTCCTTGCGTTTGGAAGCTCCCCTTACAAGCGTGACCAGGGCTTTCACCATGGCATTCATCTGCTCGGCCTGGGCGTTCATCTCCTCTGATGCACTGGCAGATTCTTCTGCATTGGCCGCGTTCTGCTGGGTCACCTTGTCCATGTCCGCCACCGCCACGTTCACCTGGTCGATTCCCTCCGCCTGCTCCTTTGAGGCAGCCGCTATCTCACCCAAAAGCTCCGCCACCTTCATGGCGCTCTGCTCCACCTTGCTGAACTCCTCGTTGGTGCGCTCGACAAGTGTGGAACCCTCATGGACTTTCTTGGTGGTGCCCTCGATCAGTGTGGACGTGTTCTTGGCGGCCTTGGCCGCGCGCATGGCAAGGTTCCTCACCTCGTCGGCCACTACTGCAAATCCGGCGCCCGCCTCCCCGGCACGGGCGGCCTCTACAGCAGCGTTGAGGGCCAGGAGGTTGGTCTGAAAGGCAATCTCGTCGATGGTCTTTATGATCTTGGAGGTCTCTTCACTGGCCTTTGAGATCTCCTGCATCGACGAAACCATCTCGCTCATGGATTCGTTGGCCGACCCCACCACCTGCTTTGCCTCTTCCATGAGGGAATTGGCCTGGCCGGCGTTGGCGGCGTTCTGCTTGGTCATGGAGGACATCTCCTCGAGAGATGAAGATGTCTCTTCTATGGCTGCAGCCTGCTCCGAAGCCCCCTCTGCCAGGGACTGGCTCGCTGAGGAAACCTGACCGCTGGCTGCCGCCACCTGGTGCGAACCCTCGTTCAGCCCTTCCGCAATACGCTGCAGAGCGTTGCTGATGCTGCGGGAAAACAAAAAGGAAACCGCTCCTGCCAGTATGATCGCAATCAAGGAGATCGTGAGCAGAAGACTTGCAACGCTGTTGACTGTCTGCCTGACATCGTTGATATAGACCCCTGTTCCAATAATCCACTGCCATGGTTTGAACTCCGCCACATAGGACAGTTTGGGTTCAACCCTCGTGGTGTCGTCATAGTACTGCCACTTGTAGGGGACATAGCCGCTCCCTCTTTCCCGGCAGACTTTTACGAACTCAACGAAGAGATCCAATCCGTCAGGGTCCTTGATCCCTGATAGATTTTGCCCGTCCAGGTCGGGTCTGAAGGGATGCATGATCATTCGAGGGTGGAAATCATTGATCCAGTAATAGTCCTGGTTGTTTTCTCCGAACTTCATCGCCTTGACGGCTTCCTTCGCCATCTCCTGGGCCTGTTCCTTTGTGAGCGTGCCTTGCCGCTCCATTTCATGATAATGTCGCATTATGGCCAGACCAATATTGACGAACTCCCTGGTCTGGATTTCCTTCTCCTCGTAGATGGCCTTTCTGAGGGAAGTTACTCCCACCGCCATGATTACCACGCAGGTTAGGAAAAGCATCCCGGTGATCATGACAATGAGTTTGGTCTTCAACTGATAGTTCTTTAACATGGCCTTTCTCCTCTTCTCTGGTTGGACTTTCTAATGTCGGATTTTGTAGGATACACGCCTGCCCTTTGGATCCGCCCGCCCATCAAGGGCCCGCTGCCATGTATCCAAAAGAGTCTTCTTCAATTCCCGTGCCACTCGGATTTGAAACGGTAGATGAAGTTCCCATTATTTCGGGGGCCGGTTCAGGTGCCGGAGAAATGGTATATGCGTTGCGGGTCGGCCTGTGGCCTGTTGGCGGGGAAGGATGGTCGTTTCTGTTCGCATGCGTTGCAATATCTAGGGCTTGGCATGCTGAAGGG
>CAYVDE010000024.1:0-32580 GCA_964450535.1 uncultured Desulfobacterales bacterium | reverse complement strand
CGGCAGCCGGATGAAACTCTCTATCTTGACGTCATAGGCCTTCCGGCACAGTTCTGACAGGGGCTTTTCCCACAAGCGGAACCGGGACTTCATTGATTCCAGCATGCCGGTGGTCAGGCCGTCCCGGGAAGTGCTCATCAAGCTATCGACTTTGCTGTAATTGGGTTCCAGCCCCTCTACTACGTCCACAGGAGAGAGTTTTCCCACTACATTTCCCTCGTCGTCCTCCACCAGCACGATTCTTTGGGGTGCCTTGCCGGCCATGAACGCCTGCTGGGCATTTTCCAGGGCTTCCACCGCTTTAAGTAACGTTGTACTGTCGGGGATCCTCGAAAACTCCTCCACCGGCCGCATCAAGTCGCGCACTCTCATTTTTCCCATGATCCGCCTCCTCCTGCGCGTGCACATAATCTTGTTCAAACAGCCGAGTCATGTCACATTATAGAACATAATCATTGTCCACAGGCAATTGCAAGGATTGACAGCGCCGAATGAATCCAATATAGCCGGTTTGTCCATGCCGTTCATGCCCTTGAGACCGGGAAGACAGGCACCCGGCCGGAGGGAGTTTTTCGAAGATGTGACGTATGCCTCGAGGGCCGCCTCGAGGTGCCCTATGAGCTCTTGGCCGATTAGGAGGAGATATTCATGATGGAAACTTCAATAGAAGAAAAATACAAACAGGCCGCAGGGGTGATCTGCAAACAGGGGATGTTTCCCTTCCCGGTCAACGATACCACCGTTGCTATTGTCAAGAGCGTGGTGGGCGAAGCGGAAGATGAGCTGGATCTCATTATCGCCTTTAAGGACAAGGCCTCTCAGAGCCGGGAAGAGTTGGCTGTATCCAGCGGAGCGGCCCCGGAGGAAATCGACCGGTCGGCTGCCGGCCTGGCCAAAAAGGGGCTCATTTTTAATCAGCCCAATTCCGCGGGCATCATGGTTTATCGCATACTTCCACTGATGCTGGTGGGGGTGCTGGAATACAAATTCATGGGAAAGCTCAAATGGAACGAGGAAGAAAAAAGGTTGGCCCGGTTGTTTCAGGACCTGATGTCACAGGTCCGGGACAAGGTGCAGGCCAACTATGACAACATGATTCCCATATTCAAATCGGTCCCGCCCGTGGACCGAACCGTACCGGTCCGGGCTACCGAGGATGGCAGAGTTATCAAGACCGTCCCCCTGGACAGGAAGTTGGCGGTGCCTGATGAATTTGTGCTTCCCAGTCAGTCTGTGGATGAAATCATTGATAAGTTTGATGAGATTGCCGTAGGTCACTGTTTCTGCCGCCAGCGGCGGGCGGTCCTGGGGGAGCCATGCGATTTGAAAGCACCGGTGGAGAACTGTTTTACCTTTGGTAAATCGGCCCGGCACACCGCCGCCCAGGGGTTCAGTCGCATGGTCGGCAAAGAAGAGGCCCGCAGGATCATGCAGGAGGCGGAAGCGGCCGGGCTGGTGCACAAGGCCTTTCATCCAGGCTCCAATGAGGCACGTCCCGAGACCAGTATCTGTAACTGCTGCAAGGACTGCTGCGATACCCTGAACCTGTGGCGGGAAGGGGCCTTCCCGCTGGTGAATTCCACCTTCTATCTTTCGGTGATCGACCCGGATTTGTGTACAGGGTGCGGGACCTGTGTGGAGCGCTGCCCCATGGACGCCATAGAGATAACCGATGCAGGTATTGCAAAGCGGGTTGCGGCATCCTGCTTCGGCTGCGGAATCTGTGCCCGCTTCTGTCCGGAAGAGGCCGTTTCACTCCTGGAAGGTTTGCGAAGGGTGAGCATCCTGCCGCCCCGGCTGCGTTAATACCAAATGTACATGGCAATACGTTGCCGCGCCCGCTCATAAAAATACGGTCAGGCTGCTAGGACTCCGCCAAGAGGCATTGGCAGAAGGGAGGCTTTTACAACTCCGAGGGATCTGTCAATGCAAAGGGGGGATAGTTATCCGGCACATATGACCTTTCCGTTTCGCCGAGACGCTGACCCGCCAGGGTGGAGCGATCCGCATAATTAAGCAGCATCCACATCAATTCCACTCCCTGGAGCTGGCCTAAACCGCCCGCGGCCGCACTGACTTCGTCAAAGGCCGAGACATCATCACGCCTCACGGTGGGCCCCACCAGGACTGCCGGCACGGGCTCCCCGGAATGGATCAAGGCGGATCGGCTCGGTGTGGAGTGGTCTGCAGTGATGGCCACAAGCAGATCATCCCTTTTTTCAACAGCCATTGTCAGTTCGTCCAGGCCTCGGTCCAATTCGGTGATTACCTGCATCTTGAGTTCCGGACTCCCTGTGTGCCCCGCCTCATCCGGCGCCTTGGTGTGCACGTGGATGAAGTCGTGGTCAGGATCGGCCATGGCTGATGCGATGCGATCACGTAAATCCTTGCCCACATCGCTGCCGTCTTTCATGGACTTGAATGTCAGTCCCAGCTCAGCGGCCAGCCCGGCGTACATCCCGCCTGAGGCAACGAGCAGACCTTGAAGGCCCCATTGCTCAGCAAACCGTGGTTGGACGATTCGCCTGCCGCACCTGAGCGTTGCCAGGAAGTCGGCGGGCCAAAGCCCTTTGTCCGCCCTGCTCCGGTTGATATCATGGCCGGACAGGCGGCGATGACAGTAGGATAGATATCGGTTGAGGGCCTGTGCGGTTCGCGTACTCCGCTCCGGTTCCGGGTTGCCTGACAGGGGCTGAACCAGGGCTATGGGCAGGCCCGCCTGCATGGGATCCGCATCGGAAATGTATGGGGATACCTGACCTTTCAGGACGAGGATGGCATCGTTACGCTGGGTCTGGTGGAGACTGAAGCGGATACGGTCTGTTTCGTAGAACGCAACGTCCTCAAAGAGCGGGTTCAATTCACAGGCACTCCCTTGAATATCCCGGCGCCCCCGGGTAAGCACAGGCACACCGCCTTGCCAGGTCACGCCCGAGAGGTGGGCCATACACAGGACATCGTCCGCTTCAAAAGGGACCGCTGCACCTACAGCTTCGAACAGGCCCCGGCCCGGGAAGCGGTCAAGAGGGTATCCCAGGAGGAGAAAATGGGCGGTCTCGCTGGGGAGGCATTGACCGGGCCTTGAGGCATGGTAAAGCCCGTTACTGCCCATTCGGGCAAGACGGTCCAGGTTGGGGGTGCGGGCCGCCTGAAGGGGTGTACGATGATCCAGCTCCGGATAAGAGCGATCCCCAAGCCCATCCAATAGCACAATGATGATTTTCATTTCAGTTTCAGTGTTTCCTGCCTGCAGCGCGATTCAGGTATCGAGGGCATGCGATATTATGGCGGTTCCCTTGATCCGGTGTTGGACGTAAGTCTCCACTATCTCTAGGGTCTTGAGCAGTCCTTCCGGTTCCCTGATTTCCAGGACCCACCATGGGCACCCTGCGGCATGGATCAGCGCCAGCCGGTCATGGATCTGTTCCAGATTCTCGGGCGGGATATGCCCCTTGCCCGGGATCTCCGTGTGGTAGATGTGGGCATTGAACACCCGGTCTGCATGGGGGGTGACAAAGTCCTCAATGCTGTACTGCAGGCTTTTCACGGATTCACACACATGGGCATGGCCGATGTCGAGGGTGACGCCGGCCCCACTCAAACGAATCAGCTTTTCAAAGAGATTCGGCTTGCTGGTCCATCCCCACGCCAGGTTTTCCAGGCATATCCTTACCTGATATCGGTCGCCGAACCGGACCAGCCGCCTGAGTTTGTTCAGGGTCCCCTCCCACGAAAGCGGCTCGGTGGAGGACAGCCCAAGACCGATGTGCATGGAAAGATAGCGCCCGCCTACCTTTGCCACCAGCCGGATAATGCGGCGATAGACCGCTTCCGCCTTTTCCGCCTGGGCCGGGTCGTCATGACCCAGATCGAGCTGGTAAAAGGGACAGTGGTACCTCACTTCAAGGGGGGCCAATAAGGCCTGCTCCCGGCTCCACCTGGATACCTCCATGGGGGTTTCAGGCAGGCGATCCAGGTCAAAGGACCAGTCGATACCCGCAAAGTGGTGTTCGAGAGCAAATGCCTTCACCTCTTCAATACGGGGAAATATGTTGCACATGACAAGGGTCGGTTCCATCTATTGCATCCGATTCGATTTATGCCCGCTCAAAGAGCGTCAACCTTCTACAGGCTCGATGTGTATGGGATATGAGGCTTTAACCTTTCATTCGATGTCAGCTGTTAGACGTTTGTTGTTTCACTATTCACGGGTCAGGGACCAGCCGCCGGCCTGCCATCTCCAGGTGAGGAGGAATCCGGCCTTTCAGGTAGGCCGCAATGATATCCCGGGTCAAGGGGCAGCCAAACCCTTTGAGGTATTGAACGATCTGCTCGGTACTCAAGGTGATGTGCCCTTCCGCACCGCGATAGTTTCCAGAGAGCACACACCCCAGCTGGGCTTTTCCCTCTTCCCATTCAAATCCCAGGATCTCTGTTATTCGATGTCCTGCTGCAACATGCCGGAGGGGGAAAAGCAGGCGAATCTTGAATTCTTCTGTCAGCGATTGATAGCATGAAAGGGCCTCCCCTGTCTGATTGATCTTGACACTGCCGTCGTGGAGTTCCCGCTCCCCCGAGATAATCGGGCGACGGCCTAAAGTCAGGGCTAGGGGGATGCGAACGCTGTGCAGATAGAGATGGCATCCCACACAGGGTGAAAAGCCGCCGTACCTGCGGATCAACTCCCCCATAAACCGGCCGTTCAAGGCCTGCCAGAACCGTGGTGATCCCAGGATGAGGAGGGGATGCACCCGGGTGTGCGGCAGACGTTTGGACAGGCGCAGCACCGCATCTTCCACAGTGGCCCAATTACCGCATTCCGTTCCTGTATAGGCGTAGGTGGGAAGAAGATCCGTAAACCCTTCCGTCCTGACCGCCTCCACAGCCGCGGCCACACTGTCGCGTCCGGCGATCTCCACAATGGCAAGCCGCTCAATGGAAAGAAATTCATCGATTCGCGCTTGGGGAAGCACTGATTCGGGGAGATGGATTACACGCTCCGGCTTGTCCCGGAAGGTTTCCTTCCTCATTGGACACTGGCCATCCATCACACTGGATCCTCTTTTCCTTAGCCACACCAAACCATTAGGACAATCGGGATGACTGAAGAGGGTAGGGTGTCATAAAAGGCAGGCTGAAGACTTCAGTCATGGGAAAACGGTCCTTTCAATCCCTTCTTATAGATCTTTCCGGAACCTGTTCTCGGAAGGGCGTCGAGGAAGTCAACGCTCTTGGGCGCCTTGTAGCCGGCCAGGTTGGCCTTACAGAAGGCGATAATTTCTTCCTGTGTGGACTTTTCCCCGGGTTTCAAGACAACACAGGCCTTGACGGCCTCTCCCCATTTCGGGTCGGGAACGCCTATGACGGCGGCTTCCAGTATCGCCTTGTTCGTGTAGAGGATGTTTTCCACCTCTGTGGAGTAAACATTCTCTCCACCTGTTATGATCATGTCTTTCTTGCGATCCACAATGGTGACATACTCTTCTTCATTGACTACAGCCAGGTCGCCCGTGTAAAGCCAACCGTCCTTCAGGGCCTTTTCCGTCTCCTCGGGCAGGTTCCAGTAGCCGGGTGTCACAGTGTCTCCCTTGACGATGATTTCCCCGACCTCTTTATTGTCCTTTGCCACCTCATTTCCCTCGGGATCCACCACCTTGAGACTCACGTTGATAAATTCTCTGCCGGTGCTCGCCTTGAACTCAAGCTGTTTTTCACGAGGCAATCCTTTGAGGTGATCTTTCAGGATGGAAAGGGTTAGATAGGGGCTGGTCTCCGTCATGCCGTAAGTCTGGATGTAATCGCACTTGAATGTATCAATGATTTTCCGCACCACCTCCGGAGCAATCGGAGCCCCTCCGCTCAGGATGACTCTAAGGCTCGAGAAGTCGAACTCGTCTACCTCGGGCTGATTGACCATCATGTTGAGCATGGTGGGAATCAGGTTGCTGAGGGTGATTCGTTCCTCCTGGATGATGGACAGGACTCGAAGAGGATCAAAGACAGGCACAATCACATGTTTTCCCCCCGCCCAGGTAATGGCAAAGGTGGCCCATGCGTCCGCCAGGTGAAAGAGGGGGGCAACGTGAAACCAGTGATCCCTGTCCGTGAGGTTAAGCTCCGCAATGGTTCCAAGAGCGTGGCTCTTGACGTTCTTGTGTGTCAGCATAACGCCCTTGGGCCTGCCCGTGGTCCCGCTCGTATAATACAATTGGGCCACATCGTCGTCCCGCAGGTCACGACTTTGTGGGGGGGTCGCGGCCTGTCCCTTCAGCAGATCTTCATACCCGGTCTCTCCCGGGTCCTTGGCCTTCTGGGTCCAGATGACATGCTTAATGTTGCACGAAAACCCGGCCAGGCTATTTACCTCGTCCTGGAATTTGCTTTGGGCGATCAGGACGGATGATCCGCTGTCATTGAGGATCATGGCCAGCTCCCTTGGGGAGAGCCTGAAATTAAGAGGCACCAGGATCAGGCCCAGGTGAGCTGCTGCAAAGTAGGCTTCGAGAAAGACGTGGCAGTTTTCGTGCAGGATCGCGATCCGATCGCCCTTTTTAAGCCCCATGGAATCCAGACCGTTGGCCAGTCTCCAGACCCGTTCGGCAAACGAGTGGTAATCCAGGCGCAAATCACCGCACACCACTGCCTCTGTTTTCGGATAGAGCTTGAGGGCCTTTGGAAGAAGTTCGTCCAGGGGCATACTGTTGTTCCTCCTAATCTCTTGATTACGATCCGAAATGGATTTCCAGCCCGTGAAAAGGGAACCTTTTTCGGCGGGAAAGTCGTTAGGTTTCAGGATTAGGTTATAGTATCCAAGGGTAAAAACGCAAGCCTCTCATTCTTCTCGCTGTGGTTGCCGTACGCAACTCAACAAATTGAAACAGCAGGCCCAGGAGTAGGCTTCGGTTGCCAGACCTGCAAGGATAGCTTTACTGTTGACTCATTGGGCCTGATTTTATAATATAAGAAACTACGTTACTTAAAGCTCAGGCGGTCACATAAAAGAAAGCCGAAACTATTAACCGAACCTTTATCTTTGTCTCCATACAGCAAACCTGTAAAGCAAAGGAGGGTGTGATGAGAATAGCAGTTCGGTTTTCCATGGTTTTAGTATGTAGTATATTTCTGGCCATTTGCATTATTATGCCCCATGCTTATGCCAAAACCGAATTTATAGGTATTGGAACAGGTGGTACGGGCGGTGTTTACTACCCCTATGGCGGAGCTTTGGCCGAAGTTTGGACCAAGCATGTGGAAAACGTGCGTGCAGTAGCAGAGGTCACCGGGGCCTCGGTTGAAAACACAAAACTGGCACATAAAGGAGAAACTGTCGTTGGTGAAATTATGGGCGACGTGGCCTATGAGGCTTACTTCGGCAAAGGCCGCTTTGAAGGCGATCCTCAAAACGTCTCCGCTATGTTCGTTATGTATCAGAACATTTATCATGTGGTAGCCCTTGAGAAATCCGGGATCAAGACCCTTCAGGACCTGAAAGGCAAAAGGGTGTCTGTTGGTTCTCCGGGCAGTGGTACGGAATACAAAAGCAATCTGGTACTTCATGCCGTGGATGTCCCCTATGATTCAATCAAAGTGCGGCGCCTCTCCTTTGTGGAAAACGCAAATGCCTTGCGAGACGGCACAATCGATGTCGGCATATGGAGTGTTGGTCCTCCTACATCCTCCATAATGGATCTGGCCACCACCCATGAGATTTATCCAATTCCCTTCAGCGAAGAAGAGTTAGACAAGGTTTTGTCCGAGTATCAGTATTATGCCCCTTCACACATACCTGCCGGAGTCTATGAAGGCGTAGATGAAGACGTACCCACGGTTTCGGTCTGGAACGTAGTCATCTGCAACAGAGATCTCTCAGAAGACTTGGTCTACAATTTGGTCAAGGCCGCGTTTGAGAACCGGGGCTACCTCGAACAGGTCTATTATGGCGCCAAATACACCACCCCGGAGAATACCGCAGACTATTCCCCGATTCCGCTGCATCCCGGAGCGGTTAAATACCTGAAGGAAAAGGGCCTGGAGATTCCGGACCGCCTCATGCCGGAATAATTGAAACGGTTTCATGTTTGCCGGGTGCTGACGCCTGAGCAGTCAAGGGGGTATGCCGTCCGGCATACCCCAAAAAGCGGAGCACTATAACCTCCGGGCATAAGCCAGGTTTCCAGCACCTTTTCGTTTCTGTTTCGGGCTTCTTCAGGGGGTGCCGACCCATCATTGTCCTTAGCCGGGAGATCGTCAATTTCATTGTCGATAAACTGGGCCATCATCGAAATTCGCATTGTCTTTTTGCTCTGTCTCATGCTTGCCTGTCAGGGGGCGTGTGCCGGATCTATTCGGACTGAGCAATTGGAACTGAGGATTTCAGACCCAGTGTCCTGCGAACCGTTACTCAGTCTGCCTCTTCAGGCGGATGAAACTTTTACCATCCGTTATATCCACTCTGTGGACAACACTCCGGTCTTTGAGGTCTTTGAAATTGACCCGGATGGACTGCTGGCGCTTCAAGCCACGTTTTTTCAGATGTTTGGCGCAGGTATGGGCCATTGGCAGGGCAGGGGGGTGGTTGATTTTGACGGAGAGTGGACCTGGATCAGAGACATCAACGAAACGCTGGGTTCATTTGTTTTGAGAATCGGGGCGCCCTCGGTGGCTCATACACTTATATATCGGGGCAGGGAAATCAACCTTAGTGAAAAATGGCCTCAAAGGCGGGTTTGTTTAAGTGTGCAGGACAGGGAAGCGGGGGTCAACGGCTGCTCATGCAAACAGGCTGCACGGAAAGGCGGGGATGACTGAGATGCGCCAGGAAAGGGAATCCATTTCAAGGACAGCCTGGGTTGCAGCGGGTGCGGTAACTGTTATTGGTGTCGCCCTGAGTGTGTTTCAGCTTTACACTGCCGGCCTGGCGGCAATGACAGCGCTGCAGCAGAGGACTGTGCACATCAGTCTGATCCTGATCCTGGTCTTCCTGCTCAAGCCATTCAACAGGCGCGCATCAAAAGAGCACTTTGACCTTTACTGGGTCCTGGACATCCTGCTCATTCTGGTGGTGGTGAGCGTAGGGTCGTATATCATCTTTGACCTGGAGGGGATTTACAGCAGACAGGGTAACTGGAGCCGGATGGATTTCGTGGTGGGAGCGGCCTGGATTCTCTTGATCCTGGAGGCCACACGAAGAGTCATCAGTTATATGCTCATGTTTATCGCCATTGCCTTTCTGCTTTACGGCTATTTCGGCCCCCATATGCCGGATTTGATAATCCACAAGGGCTATTCCCTGGAACGCATAGCAACCACCCTGTCCTTGACCACGGAGGGGATATTCGGCTTGCCCTTGGGGGTCGCAGCGACCTTTGTCTTTATTTTCATTCTTTTCGGGGCCTTTCTGGATAAGACCGGGGCTGGGAATTTTTTCATCAACATTGCCTATGCGCTGACCGGCCGTTTTTCCGGGGGGCCGGCCAAAACCGCAGTCATTGCCAGCGGGTTCATGGGCTCCGTCTCAGGCAGTGCCATTGCAAACGTTGTTTCCACCGGGAGCTTCACCATCCCGATGATGAAAAAGCTGGGCTATAAGCCCTATGTTGCAGGCGGTATTGAGGCCGCAGCTTCCACGGGGGGGCAGCTCATGCCGCCCATTATGGGGGCGGGTGCATTTTTGATGGCTGAATTTACCAACACCCCTTACCTGGAGATTGTCAAGGTGGCCCTCATCCCGGCGCTTCTCTACTTTATGTGCACCATGCTTTTTGTGCATATCGAGGCCCATAAGCAAGGGATATGGGGGCTGCGTAAAGACCAGTTGCCGAATCTGGGCCGGACCCTCAAAGAAGGCATACACTTTTTGATCCCTTTGGCGATTTTAATCGCCGCGCTGCTCAGGAACTACAGCCCCATGATGGCAGGTTTTGTGGCGGTGGTCTCGGTGTTTATATTTTCAATGATCCGCAGAGGTTCAAGGCTCAGCCCATGGGGGTTGATAAAAACGCTGGAGCTGGGAGCGCGAAACGCCGTTATGGTCTCAACAGCCTGCGCCGTAGCCGGCATCATAGTCGGCATCGTCAACCTGACCGGGATGGGGCTCCGTTTTTCATCAATGGTGGTTTCCCTTTCCCAAGGTATTCCAATCCTGGCCCTGGCTCTGATTGCCCTGGCCTCCCTGGTGCTCGGAATGGGCCTTCCTGTAACCGCTTCATATATAGTGGTGGTAATCCTGGCCGGCCCGGCCCTGACTGATATGGGCATGCACCTGATTGCGGCCCACATGATTGTATTCTGGTATAGCCAGGACGCAAATGTGACCCCCCCGGTCTCTCTGGCCTCTTTTGCTGCTGCAGGGGTGGCCAACGCCGATCCTATGCGCACGGCCTTCAGTTCATGGAAACTGGCCAAGGGCCTCTATATTATTCCCATTGTCATGGCCTATCATCCTTCCATTCTGCTCTATGGCTCCGCCTGGGAATCCGTGGAAAGAATTCTGCTCACTGCCTTTGCGATTACCGCTTTTGTAATCTCTTTGGAACGCTACTGCACAGTCTGGGTCAGCTGGTTGGAAGCTGTGCTGTATGGGCTGGTGGGCATCGGGATGATATGGGCGGACCCGATGGTGAACTATGCAAGCGCGGCTGGTTTTGGCTTTCTGATTGCGTTTCACATATGGCAAAGAAATAGGGTCAAGCGGTCCATGGTTGAATCTTCAGCCGAGACATAACAGCCTCTCTCAGCATATCCCATTGCACTACTGGCATAGTACCCCTCAGTGATAAGCCGGCCGCGCCGGTGTCTGCCTGGAAAGACTACCGTGAGTTTTTCTTGAACAGGACTGCTCCCAGTGGAGGAAGTGAGATTGTCAAGGAGTAGGGCCTGCCGTGGACCGGCACGGGCGCAGCCTTAACCCCGCCCATGTTCCCCCAGCCGCTGCCTCCGTAGATCTCGGCGTCACTGTTGAAGATCTCCGACCAAAACCCGCCTTCAGGGGCGCCCAAACGGTAGTCGGTCCTTGGTATCGGGGTGAAGTTGCAGGCCGCGATGATCCGGCCCTCTTCCCCGCGGCCCTTCCTTAACATGCTCACCGTGCTGTACTGTGCGTCATTGCAGTCGATCCACTCGAATCCGCCCGGGGCCGCATCTCCTACATGAAGGGCGGGTTCTTCCCGATACAGGCGGTTTAAGTCTTTCACAAGGCGATGAAGACCCGCGTGGTAGGGCTGTTCCAGCAGGTGCCAGTCCAACTGGGTCTCGTGGTACCACTCATTCCACTGCCCAATGTCGATTCCCATGAACAGGAGCTTTTTCCCCGGCTGGCAGAACATGTAGGCCAGCAAAAGACGCATATTGGCGAACTTCTGCCACTCGTCTCCGGGCATTTTTCCTAGAATGGAGGACTTGCCGTGGACCACCTCGTCATGGGACAGGGGCAGGACGAAGTTTTCACTGAAGGCGTACATGTTCCGGAATGTGAGCTGGTTGTGGTGATAGGTACGATGGATGGGATCCTTGGACATGTATACGAGAGTGTCGTGCATCCATCCCATGTCCCACTTCATGCCGAACCCCAGGCCGCCCACATAGGTGGGACGGGACACCATGGGCCAGGACGTGGACTCCTCGGCAATGGTTTGCACGTCCGGGTGGAGCTTGAAGACCTCTTTGTTGAGTCGGCGAAGGAACTCAATGGCCTCTATGTTCTCCCTGCCTCCGTATGGGTTGGGGATCCACTCCCCCTCCTTTCTTGAGTAGTCCAGATACAGCATGGAGGCCACCGCATCCACTCGGAGGCCGTCCGCATGGTACAGGTCCAGCCAGAAGAGGGCGCTCGAGAGCAGGAAGCTTCGTACCTCGTTGCGCCCGTAATTGAAGATCAGGCTGTCCCAGTCCGGGTGGAGGCCCTGTCGCAGGTCGGCGTGTTCAAAAAGGTGTGTTCCGTCGAAGTATCCCAGCCCGTGCTCGTCCTTGGGAAAGTGGCTCGGGACCCAGTCCAGGATGACGCCGATTCCGTTTTGGTGAAGCACATCCACCAGGTACATGAAATCCTGGGGCGTGCCGTAGCGGCTGGTGGGGGCGAAAAACCCCGTGACCTGATACCCCCATGAGCCGTAGAAAGGGTGCTCCATCACCGGCATGAACTCCACATGGGTGTAGTTTGTGGAGCGAACATAATCTGCCAGGCCCTCAGCCATTTCGCGGTATGTCAAGGGACGGTTTTCCTCATCCAGCCTGCGCATCCATGAGCCTATGTGGACCTCGTATATGCTCATGGGCGAGTGCAGTCCGTTGGATTCGGCACGGGACGTCATCCACTCCCGGTCTTTCCACTCGTAGGGCAGGTCCCACAGGATGGAGCCTGTGCGTGGGGGGAGTTCGTGAAAGAAGCCGAAAGGATCGGCCTTGTCCACCTGAAATCCGTTGAGCCTGGAGCGGATGTGGTACTTGTAGCAGGCCCCTTGCTCGAGTCCTGGTATGAATCCTTCCCATATTCCCGAATTTCCTGAAGGCGTAAGGGGGTTCGCGTCCGGCTTCCACGCGTTGAAGTCCCCGATGACTGAGACATACTCCGCGTTAGGAGCCCACACGCCGAAAGAAGCGCCGTTACGGCCTTTAATTTTCCGGGGACGGGCACCCAGCTTTTCCCAGAGGCGGAGGTGAGAACCTTCGTTGAACAGGTAGAGATCTTCGGGTGTAAGAAGGGAGTCAGGTTGCATGGTCATTTAGAAAATCCTGTTCCTTTAGCAATCCTTGAGACCGGATCACCCAGGTCCTGCATAAGGTGAATACAAGCAACTCGTCAGGCCCTCATGTCACGCTCAATCGAATGATACCGGCTAGCTCAGGGGAAGCATATAGTCAGCAAGCCTGCTGGAGGTCTTGCGCAGGTTCTGGCTCAGGAGCCTTGCCAGTCCTTTGAGTATCTTAACTCCCGTTCTGGGGTGATCCTCGATTATGCTGTCAAAGCCTTCCCGTGTCAGTATGAGCAGGGTGGTCGGCTTCAGGGCGCGTACTGTGGCCGACCTCGGAAAGTCGTCGATCACCGCCATTTCTCCAATGGAGCGATTCCTGCCCAGGGTGGCTATGACTACCTGGTGTCCCGTGTCCGCCCCCTTGATCACCTCGAGGGTTCCATCCACTACAAAGCAGACATAGGTCCCCTGATCCCCTTCCTTGAAAATAACTTCCCCTTTTTCAACGTCCGTAAGGTTCATGTACTTGGTTGCGAGTCGGAGTTCATCCGGTTTCAGGGAGTCGAAAATAGGTATGTTGATCAGGAGATCAATGATCACCTTGGATGTCTTGGTGCCGGAATCGGATTTGTCCGGTGGCATGTACTTTCTCCTTTGTCGAATGCCGAATAAACGGACAGGGAAAAACGCCTCGAGGTGAATTACACGAGGAATACCTTTGCAAATAGACACGATCCTTATTATGATATACGAAACACCTTGGAAACGCACGGAAAATGTGTCTTCCGCTCAGTAAAGGCTCAAAGCGGTTTTTTCATGAATTAAGGGAGGACATCCATGCCTGAGAAGACTAAAAATCCTGCTGAAGAACTTCTTAATCATCCCGAAGTGAGTAATGTCGTCTCCAGCACAAGCCGGGAATTATTGGAGCGAAGGGCTTTCCAGCCCCCGAGGTGCGAGGCGTTTCAAGGCAGGTACACGAGCCTCAGGGAGACAGACAAGTATGCCTTCGACGTGGACTCCCAGGCCGCACAACAGCTCCCTTCCATTATTGGAAACCGGGTCCAGGAAGTAATCCGAGAGGATGAACCCGACGACCGGCTCAAGGCGGCCTTTGCCCGGGCCAGGAATATAGGGATCGTTTTCTCCGGCGGCCCGGCGCCGGGAGGCCACAACGTGATCGCCGGACTCTACGATGCGGCCAAGGCAGCCAATCCGGAATCCCGGGTCTTTGGTTTCCTCATGGGTCCCGACGGCATCATAGAGAACGAGGCCCAGGAGATCACCGATGATATGGTAGACGCCTACCGCAACCTGGGCGGCTTTACCATGATCAAGACCGGCCGGACCAAGATCGACACCAGGCAAAAAATGGCTTGCTCACTGGATACGTGCAGGTGCCGCGAGCTGGACGCCCTGGTTATCGTGGGCGGGGATGACTCAAATACCAATGCAGCGTTTCTTGCTGAGGAACTCGGAAATAACGGGATACAGGTCATCGGTGTCCCTAAGACCATAGACGGTGACATCCAGGTGCGGGACGCAAGAAACAATGTCTTGTGCGCCATGTCTTTCGGCTTCCACACGGCGGCCCGCGCCTTTGCAAACAACATCGCCAACCTGTGCACGGACAGCAGTTCGGATGTCAAGTACTGGCACATCTGCAAGGTGATGGGCAGGGTGGCGAGTCACCTGGCCCTGGAGGTGGCCTTGCAGACCCATGCCACCGTAACCCTGATCGGCGAGGACCTGTGCAACTACGTTGATGAGGAACGTCTTGAAAAGGCCCGTATGGAAGGAAAGACGGACTACGGTGCATACGGCCTTACCATGAGGCATCTCTCCCGGGTCATCTGCAAGGCCATTGTGAGGCGTGCAGCAGTCGGAAAGAACTACGGGGTCATAGTCATTCCGGAAGGAGTACTGGAGTTCATCAACGAGATCCAGGCGTTTATCATCAAGCTCAGCAAGATCATTGCGGAGTACAATGACACCCACGATCGTGATTTTCACAGCAGGCATCCCAGGTTGGAGGACAAGCTGGAATACCTCAATAAACTGGCCCGCCGTTGCCGCGAGGAACGCCTGATTCCAATATGGAGCGACCATGACGACGAGCTCTTTAACGACCTCCCGGACTTTTTCCAGGAGGGGCTGCTTTCGGAGCGGGACAGTCACGGCAACTTTCAGTTTTCCCTGGTGGAGACGGACAAGGTGGTCATGGGAATGGTCCGGGATTATCTCGGATGGTTGAGGGATGGTGGGGAGTATGTCCTGGGAATCGATCCCGATTACTACCGAAAGGTACTTGAGAAGGACGGCCTGGACCCTCTTCACTTCGGACCGGCCCTGTTCTCGAACTGGGGAGGGGACGATCCTCTTCTGGTCAGGCGGGAGATAATTTCAAGGAAGACGCTTCGACAGGAACTGGCCCGTGCCGGCGCCATCAAAGAGAACGAACCGGTCCCGCCGGCCCTGGAGAAGGTCTTCAATGCTTCAGTGCCCAAGTTCAAGACCCAAAACCACTTTTACGGATATGACGGCAGGGGGAACGACCCGACAAAGTTCGACTGCACCTATACCTACAACCTGGGGTTGTGTGTGTTCAGCCTGATCGCCCACGGCGCGACAGGCCAGATGGCGGCCATTAGGAACCTGGAACTCGACTTCTCCCGCTGGGAACCCATAGGCATCCCCATTGCTCCCCTCATGCGCCTGGAAGAGAGGAAAGGCAAGCTGACACTGGTGCTCGAGAAGACAGTGGTGGACGTGGATTCCCCGTCCTTTAAAGTGGCCGAGGCCCTGCGTGACAAATGGCTGGCAGCCCATCCGGGCGAAGACGAGTTCCGGCTTCCGGGCCCGATCAGGTTCTGCGGCACTGCGGAGGAAGACCGGCCCATCACCCTGGTCCTGAACGCCGTTGAAAGGGAGGATGCTTAGGGCATGCCGGCGCCTATGGAGCTTGCTTCCCGAGGTACAATGGACCAAAGAGAGACGAAAGGCCTCTCCATCGCCGTCATAACGCGTGATGAGGAGGAACGCCTCCCCGCATGTCTTGAGAGCGCCTCCTTTGCAGACGAGATCGTGGTGGTGGATTCGGAAAGCACGGATCGAACCGTAGAGATAGCCGGTTACATGGGAGCCCGTGTACTCGTGGAACCCTGGAGGGGTTTTTCAGGGCAGAAGCAGTTCGCAGTGGACTCATGTTCAAACGATTGGGTCCTTATCCTGGATGCGGACGAACGGGTGCCCACAGAGACCGCCGAGGCAATCCTGCATGCCCTCTCATTTAAAGACAAAGAAGTGACAGCCTTCAGCTTTCCAAGGAAGAACTTTCTGCACGGAAAGTGGATCAGGCACTCCGGGTGGTGGCCCGACCGGGTTCTTCGTCTTGTAGATAGCCGTTACGGTTCGTTCGATGGACGCACAGTCCACGAGCGCTGGCTCACCCGCGGCCGCGAACAACCTCTCAACGCCCCCATCGAACACGTCAGTTTCAAGAGCTACTCCGACATCGTAGCCAAGATGGAACTCTATTCCGACCTTGCGGCCCGCGCCATGCATGATTCCGGCCGCACAGCGGGCCCCCTGACGCCGCCCCTTCATGCCCTTTGGATGTTCTTTCGAACATATGTAATGGAACTCGGTGTACTGGATGGTTTTGACGGGCTCGTTATCTCGATAATGAATGCGGGCGGGTCATTTTTTAAGTATGCAAAGCTGCGGGAACTTGCGGCGGGGCCGGGGCAGGGAGCGGATCAACCTTGACGGCCTGGAAGAACAGCCTGTGAACCTTAACGGAAAACGCATACTTATCGTCAAGCTTCGCTATATCGGAGATACCCTGAGTATGGTGCCGGTGGCGGATAATCTCAAGCGACTCTCCCCGGGCACCATAGTGGAAGTCCTGGTGAATCGAGGTACCGAGCCGGTGGTTGAACATCACCCGTGCATTGACCGGACCTGGACTTATGATTACGCGCTTTCAAAAAAAATTTGTTATGAATCTATAAAATATCAGTTTGATCTCATAAAGACATTGAGATCCAGACGATATCACGCAGTCATTGACTACACCCACGGCGATCGCGCCGCCTTGCTCTGTTACTTGACCGGCGCTCCAATACGGGTAACCCATCAGCATGCGGACAGGCTTTCACACTGGCTCATGAACCGGTTCGTGGATTCGGATCCGGCCGCCAATCACATTGTAGACCACCAACTCGCCTCACTTAAGGTCCTGGGGCTGGACGGGTTTGAGCGGAAGCTCGGACTCCACGTCCCGGACTCGGTAAAGCGCAGCGTGGACCGCAGGGTCGATCGCGCGGGCCTTTCAGCGGAAAGGCCATGGGTGGTCATTCATCCGGGCGCGCGGGGAGACCTGCGACGCTGGAAGAGCGACCGTTTCGGCGAGATCGGACGGAGACTTCAGGCCACTACCGATTTATCGGTACTCCTGCTTGGGGGACCGGGCGAAGGACCCCTGCTGGAGGAGGTCAAGGCGCATATGGAGAGGGCCCCGGATTTTTGCTCCGCAGACATGAGCCTTCTCGAGACTGGAGAGCTTCTGAGCCGGTCCAGCCTGTTCATAGGTAATGACTCGGCCCCAGCCCACATTGCTGCTGCGGCCGGTTGCCCGACTTTGACCCTCTTCGGCCCCACGTTTCCGCACATGTGGAAGCCCTTGAGTCCGCTCGGCGAAGTCATATTCAAGGACGTTCCATGCTGTGGGTGCAGGCAGGAGACCTGCATTCGACCTGAGGACTCCTGCATGGATCTTATCGGGGTTGATGAGGTCTGGGATCGCGTGGTTTTAATCCTGGAACGGATCGGGATACCAGAGAGGCAAAGGCGCCCGCTGACCCATTTTCCTTGAACTGATCCACGCGCTTCCTATAATCTTGCGCTAAACTGATCCCGCTCCGACGGTCTGAATTCGGGGATCGCCTCCTTGGCGGTAAGCGGTACAGGCCGAAGGGTGCGGTTTTTTGTCGGGGGCCATATGGAACCGCTATACCTAGCCCTTGCCCGCAGCGGCCGTTTGAAAGAGCGGGCGGCTGAGGCTGCGGCTCTGCTGGAACACTGTGAGATCTGCCCGAGGGAGTGCGGGGTGGACCGCCTTGCGGGGGAGCCGGGTGTCTGCCGCACAGGCCGGCTTGCCCGGGTCGCCAGTTACAGCCCTCATTTTGGTGAGGAATCTCCTCTGGTGGGTGTGCACGGTTCCGGGACCATATTTATCAGCTCGTGCAACCTCCTCTGCAGCTTCTGCCAGAACCGCGACATCAGCCACGGAAATCAAGGAGTGGAGCTGGAAGCGGAAGGGATCGCCCGGGTCATGCTCCTGCTGTCGGAGCAGGGATGCCACAACATCAACATTGTCACTCCCACACATGTGGTGCCCCAGATGCTGGAGGCCCTTGCGATAGCCGCAGAAGCAGGGCTCGCGATTCCTTTGGTCTACAATTCCAGCGGGTACGACCGGCTGGAAACGCTCCGTCTCCTGGAGGGAGTTGTGGACATATACATGCCTGACTTCAAGTTCTGGGACGGAAAATGGGCGGCTCGTTTCTGCAACGCGCCCGACTATCCGGAGCGCGCCAGGGTGGCATTGCGGGAGATGCACAGGCAGGTGGGAGACCTGGTCGTAGAGGGTCGTCGCGGTATTGCCAGGCGGGGGCTTCTGGTGAGGCATCTGGTGATGCCCGGGGGGATTTCCGGGACCCGCCAAGTTGCGGAGTTCATCGCCCGGGAGATCTCCCCTTATACCTACGTGAACGTCATGGACCAGTACCGTCCCTGCGGCGATGCGGTTCAGGACGAGACAATCAACCGTCGTCTGACCTCGGAAGAATTCCGCAACGCCATGGATATGGCCCGTAAGGCGGGTCTTGAGAGGCTGGACCAAAGGGATCGTATGCGGATTGCCTTTTTCTAGGCATGAGCCGCCCTGTGAATACAAACGGGGAGTAAACGAATTGAGTGTGGAAAAAACTTTTATCATTGGAGATGTTCACGGGTGCAGCCGGCTCCTCGAACGGCTCATAGAGCGGATTGAGTGGGAACCTGAAAATCACCGGTTGATATTTCTTGGGGACTACATCGACCGGGGGGAAGATCCCAAGGGCGCCATTGACTTGATTGTAGGTCTTAAAGAACGTTCCAGCGCCGTGGACTGCCTCATGGGAAACCACGAAAGCCTATTCATTCACTACCTCAACACGGGCGATCCGAGGTTGTTTCTGGCCAACGGAGGTAAGACCACACTTGATAGTTACGGCATTGATGAAGACACCCCGGTTGCAACCCTGATTCCGGATACCCACCTGAACTTTCTCAGGTCCCTGAAACTCTATGTTGAACTCGATGAATACCTGGTGGTCCACGCCGGTCTGCGCCCCGGAGTGGCTCTGGCTGACCAGAGCCCGGAAGATCTTCTTTGGATAAGGGAGAGGTTCATCCATTCCGACTATGATTTCGGAAGAATAGTGGTGTTTGGGCACACGCCGTTTCTAGAGCCCCATGTGGAGGCCAACAAGATAGGCATTGACACCGGAGCCGTTTATGGAAACAAGCTGACCTGCCTGGAACTCCCCAGCCGTGAATTCTTGTCTGTGAGGGCCTGATCCTTGATCGATTCAATTGCAAAGGCCCCCCGGGTCGGCCTCACAACCACAATTCCTGTTGAGATCGTGTACGCCGCAGGCCTCGTGCCCGTTGACCTGAATAACTTGTTTATCACATCCCCCAACCCCGAGTCTTTTCTGGAGATCGCCGAAACCGCCGGTTTTCCCAGGACCGTCTGTTCGTGGATCAAGGGTATGTACGGTGTGATCATGGACAGCGGTCTCGACCGGGTCATTGCCGTGACAGGGGGGGATTGCAGCAACACCATAGCCTTGGCCGAGGTCCTGGAAAGAAGGGGGATAAGGGTTCACCGTTTCGACTACCCCCTCGATAGGGATCGGGCCCTCCTCGAAAGAGCAATGGGGCTGCTGCTAAAGGAACTGGCCGTTTCCTGGGATCGTGTCCATGAGACGACCGGGCGACTGGACCGCATACGGGAAAAGCTGCGGCGACTGGACCGCATGACCTATCGAGAGAATGTTGTCAGCGGCAGGGAGAACCACCAATATTTGGTGAGCAGTTCGGATTTCGGTTCGAATCCGGATGCCTACGAGGAAGCCCTGGACGCGTTCCTGGCCGAATCGGCCGCCCGTACTCCGTTTGAATCATCTTTTCGTCTCGGTTTCGTCGGGGTCCCTCCGGTTTTTGACGACCTTTACGAGATCCTCGAACAGCTTGGAACCAGGATCGTCTTTAACGAAGTTCAGCGTCAGTTCAGCCTGCCTGTGGAAGGCAGGGACATCGTGGATAGATACCTGGCTTACACCTATCCGTACGGGTTGGAAGAAAGAATCAGAGATATCGGCAGGGCTGTAAGAGAGAGGGGGCTTAACGGCTTGATTCATTACACGCAGACCTTTTGCCACCGGCAAATCCACGATATCCTGCTGAGGGAGCGCCTGGACCTGCCGATTCTCACGCTGGAAGGGGACAGGCCGGGCCCTCTTGACGGGCGTACCTTGACCCGAGTCGAGACCTTTCTGGAGGTGTTGGATGTGGAAAGAGGGATCAGTACTTGATCAGGTGATCCCAGAAGTCCGGGTCCTTCTCGCGCCAGTTTGGCCCGAACCGGCGGTCATAGAAGCCGCCGAGCCGGTCGTACCACTTGGCCCAGATGTTGCGGTTTTTTTCCCTGGCCTCGATTACATCGGCCACGAACACATCGATGCGGTTGATTTCGTCCTTGGGGGCGTAGAATGAGGCGCCCTTTTCCGCCGACATCTTGAGGTCTTCTTTGGACAGGGCATGGGCTGTGAGCATCAGGGCTGGAATGCCACGTTTATTTGCAATGTCCAGAAGCTCGTATCCCCTGACTCCCATGATATCCAGGACAGCGACATCGTAAGAGTTTCTTTCGAGAAGCTCCTTGGCCTCCTCAAACGAGGTCGCCTGGTCTATTCGGCACATTTCCAGCAATTCAGTAAGCATGTCAAGGATGTCCTGTTCGTCGTCGACGATAAGGATCCACTTTCCGCGCAAGATTTTTTCCGTGTCCATGGTATGACCTCCTCATCGCAATGAGTCTTTCACGCGGCCGTGCTTTTTTCTAGACTTTGGTTTTTGGGCGGCTTAAGGGTTTGTGTGAGAGTGGAATCCCTCGATTCAGATGAAAACCAGATTACAGTATGGCTTCCTTATACTCAAGCCGATATATTTCCGCGAGTGTCAGAAAGATCGTCATTATCAAGGGACCGTAAATCACGCCGAGAATACCGAACAGTTTGAGTCCTCCGAGCACACCGATAAATACTAAAAGGGGGTTCATCTTCATGCCCTTGCCTATGAGCCGGGGCTTTATCACGTATTCAATCACGGCGCTGTAACAGACGTTGTATATGAGGAACAGCGCTCCCATCCCCGTCTTACCCTGTATAAACAGGATTGCGGTAGCTGGAAGAAAGACAATGGACGCTCCCACAAGGGGAAGGAAGGCCATGAAGGCCGCTATGGTGCCCCATAGAAAAGGGCTTCCCAGGCCGGAAAAAATAAATCCTATTCCGGCCAGTACTCCCTGTATGATCCCTGACACTCCGTTCGCCATTATTACGGACCGGCCCGTTTCACGGAACTTGTTGACCATGAGTTCCTGCTGGGACAGAGGGAAGGGAAGCAGTTCTGAAATGTAGTTTTTCAGGCGCTCGCCGTCCCTGAAGATATAAAAGATCACCAGGATCATAAGAAAAAAGTGTATAAGGAGGCTCAGCAGGTTGGAGGCCAGAGATCCTATCTGTCGCGAAAGAAACAGCCCTACGTTTGTCCCGATGGACGAGGCCAGCCGGTTCAGGGCCTCCACGTCGAGGCTCACGCCCGCCGCCCCGGCCGCTCTTCGAATTCTATTCGCCCATATACCGTCTCCGTGGATTATCTGATCGAGCTGGGAAACGGAAACCATGGTCCGGCTGCGCTTGTAGAAATCAAAGGCCTCGTTGGAAAGAGTCCCCACGAAGCCTCCCACAGGAATGATCAGGGTCACTATGATGATCAGGCACATGAGGAGCGCGGCAGGCTGGGCTCGATCTCTCAATCGGCTTCGAAGGCGGGTGTAAAGCGGAAAAAAGGCGCTGGCTATCAGGAGGCCGAGCACTATCGCCGAGATGTAGGTCCAGAAAAGGCGGGCGAGTAGTATTGCGGCCCCGAGAAGAACAACCAGGAAAACTCTGGAGATAGTGCGCTTGTCCATATGGCATTGGCAGGGGCGGACCAGGCTCCGGGAGTCATGGCCGCCGGGCCTCCGTTGTTCAGTGCATTCGTTTTCCGAGTTCCGAGAGCACTCGAAGCAGCTGTTCGGCATATTCTTCGGGCATGCCTCCCATGCCGCAGGCGGATGTGAGCATGGACCTGGCCCTGAGGTCTTTCTCATCCAGCCCCCGGTCGGCCAGTCGCCTAAGGCCTCGCTCCAAAAGGTCCTGCAGGAAATCGACGGTGATTTTCCCATCAAAGGCGGTTGTGGGCACAATGCCCCAGGCTATGTTTCCGCCTTTTTCGAGGAAGTGAGCGGCCTCCTCCGGGTAAAGAAGAAACGAATCCATGAAGCCGTAGGCATCGAAATTGATAATATCAGGGCCGGATTCAAAGATCGCGGACCAGTCGGTATTGGCGCAGCAGTGGACGCCGATGAAGGCGTCGCACCGCTTTTTACAGTATTGAATCATCTCCTGAAGGGCTTGGACCACGACCACTCGGTTCATGGAAGAGAACGCCGAACCGATGCTGGAAAGAGCTGGTTCGTCGATGAAAAGGATCGGCCTTCTGCCGGTCCCGCCCAAGGCCTTTGCCTGCCACACGAGCTTTATGGAAAGGCCTTTTACAACCGCATCCAGGAGGGAAGGGTCATGGAGCAGGTACCGGCCGTCCTCCAGGGAAACAGAGGACGCAAAGGTGATAGGTCCTACGCTTTGTCCCTTGATGAAGTGTTTCCCGGACGGCGGGTCTTTTTCGATCAGATCCAGGAGCGCATAAAGGCCGCGAGAGCGGTCAGGGCCGAGCGCGAAGGCGTCCAAGTCCTCTGCCAGGAACTTCTCATAAAACAGGGCCATTTCATCTTCCAGTGATTCCATGGCCACGAAAGGCGTCCTGCCGTCGTTCTTCATCCGAATCCCGGGCAGCCCTTCGCTGAATTGCGGGATCATGTCTTCCAAGGGCGAGAGGTTCACGAGCTGGGGCCAGAAAGGCATGTCCGGAAGCTGTTCCAGAATCAGGCGGCAGGAGTCTTCAACATTCACCCAGGGCACGGTGCCCACGCCGGTTGCTGCAAAATTGAATTTCAAGGAAATCATTCTCCTCTATAAGGGTGCATTGGCCTTGGATTCCTGAATGCGGCTCAGCCAGCCTTCGAGCACGGCGATCATTCTTTCGGATTTCCGTTTTTCCGAATCCAAGGCAGAGACTTTGTCTCCTTCCTCAAGGCCTTGTTCCTGCAATTCGCCATCTGCAGGCGACGGCTCCGCAACGGGTTCCTCCCGCGACTCTTCGGCGGGGATCGCTTCAGGCGGGGTGTCGGTCAAGGCCTTGAGCTCTTGAAGCCGGGTCATCGACCTTGAATCGTCCGGTGACCGGGCAAGGACCTTTTCATAGGTCTCAACGGCGGCCTCGATCTGCCCCTGGCTGAAATACAGCTCCGCCAGCGTGGGTGTGGCGATTTCAGGACCCGCCTCGTCCGTTAGGTAATCGGGCCTCTTGGCATCAGGAATCTCCGGAGGCTCCCAGGCCGTTTCTTGAGATGGCGGACGAAGTCTTTCCAGATATTCACGGGCCGCTGAATCTTCCGGATTATGGGCCAAATAAATGTCCAGGCAGCCCGCAGCTTCGTCGTGCCTTCCCTGACGTTCATAGGCGCCCGCAAGCAGGACATAGGCCCTTGAAGATTCATCCAGGCTTCGGGTCACGCGCTCCAGTTCATCCGATGCCCGGGCCGTGAGTCCGCTGTCCAGATAGGCTTCGGCAAGAAGAGTTCGAAGGCCGCTGTGGGACGGGTGGATATCCAGGGCCTTTCGGCAGTGCCGGATTACGAGCCCTGTATGTCCTGCGGATTTGAGCTTCAAAAGGACCGTGTAAATGGTCCCGGCGGAAGCATCGCTTTTAAGGATGTCTTTGAGAAGCCGCTCAAGGTCGTCCATGTGCATCCTCCCCTGTTTGGTGATGATCAGTCCGATCCGGCCCCAGGGGCCTTCGGTTCCGTTTCACCGTTTCCGGTCGTGACTCCACCCTGATAACCCTCGGAAAAGTGGAACTGGACTTCGTTGTCCTTCAAGAGATTAAGTTCTTGGCGGGCGACGGACTCGATGTAGGCTTCGTCGGTGCGCAGGCTCTCGATTTCCCGGAGCAGTTCATAATTCTCCCTTTCGAGTTCATTAATCCGCTCCCTGTATTGCTGCCTCTGCCCCTCCATTTTGTACAGGTGGATCAGGCCGCGCTCGCCGAAGGCCAGCCAGGCTACAACCAGGACAAAGAACAGAATTACCGACAGCTTGATGATTCCCTTTTTCTTCTGCTCCATGGAGCGCTACGATCCTCGAGAAGAAGGTGGAGGCCCCTTCATGTCTAGGTTCAGGTGGGGGCATACGCTCGTGTCATGGTCGCACTCACGGCTCTTGGCCCGGTTTCCACCGCGCGGCGATGATCACCGAGCGGACTCCTGCGTCCCTTGCCAGATCGATAATTCCGAGGACGGACCCGTGCCGGGCATCCTTGTCGGCCTGAAGAATGACACGCTCCAGTCCTTCTTCTTGCACACGTTTTCGGAACCTTTCCTCCAGTTCGTCTTTCCCGACCTCCTCACCCTCCAGAAAGGTGTTCCCTTCCCTGTCGATCACGACTGTGGCCTCTTTGCGTGGTTCTTCGGTCAGACGGCTTGACATCTCAGGGAGCTGCAGCCTGACGCCCGAAGCCAGATCGAAGTGGGATGTGACCATGAAAAAGATCAGAAGAAGGAATACGATATCGATCAGCGGGGCGATCCCCAGCCGAGGTTCATCTTCTCTTCGACCCCGGATGAATCGCATGGTATTCCTCCCTCCTGGTCAGCCTTATACTGAAGGCGGGCCAACCACCGTTTTCTGGTCGCCGCCGTTCGAGCTGTTTTCGATACTCCCGCCATTCGCCCCTTCGAGGATTTCGATGACTTCCATGGAGTATTCCTCCATCTCGAAAACAAGGCTTTCGGCCCGGTCCTTGAGGATGCGATAGCAGACCAGAGTGGGAATGGCCACACAAAGGCCTGAGGCCGTTGTCACCAGGGCCTCTGCGATTCCCCCGGCGAGCGGAGCGGGATTCCCGACGCCTTGGATCGAAATGACGTTGAAGGTCTTTATCATGCCGGAAACCGTACCCAGCAGTCCAAGGAGGGGGGTGAGGTTGGCGATGGTGGCAAGGATACCCACGTGTTTTTCGAGGACCACGGCCTCCCGGCTGCCCATCTCCTCGATTCCTTCTTTGACGAGCCACATGCCTCGGCCTGTGTTCTTGAGCCCTCCCAGGAATACGCGGGCGATGGACGATGTGTGCCCCTGGCAGAGGTAAAGCGCTTCGGCCACTTTCCGCTGTCTTAACAGGGTTTCGATATTTTGAATGAACTCCTCGGGCAGCACCTGGCCGCGTCTCGTCACCCAAAGGCGTTCCAAAAAAATCGCCAGGGCTATGACGGAGCATAGCAGGATGGGATACATGAACACGCCGCCCCTGACAAAAAGATCGATCAAGCTGGTTTTCCTCCATTGAAAAAGCAACGCCGGCGCACCCCCGGCTCCTTCCGGGAGGAGAACGCTTAGGGCTTAACATGCGAAAGCCCCAAAAACCGTCCCCTGTCGCATCAAGCACCGTACCATACTTGCCGAAAACCGGGCAAGTCAAGAGGGATGGAGAGATCCCGGTCCAGAGGGCTTGCCGCACAGGGTGGGAATCCGCATGAAAATGCGGGGGTCAGTCGTTCTGATCGTAACGGGACAGGGTTTTAGCATCGTACCCGGCCTTTTCATAGTTTTCCAGGGCCCTGGTCTTGAGGTCGGGGTCTTTGGTTTTTTCCGCCTGCTTGTCCGCCAGTTCGGCTGCGTGGCTCCACATCTCTTCCTTTTCATAAGAGCGGATTCGGCTCTCGGTGCCGGCAACTTCTTCAGGTTTCTCCATGACTGCGGCGCGGCACCAGGAAATCAGTTTTTTTACAGGGTTGCCGCATTCAGGGCACATGTTCAATGGATCGTCTCTGAGCCCCTGAAATACCTCGAAAGGGCGGCGACAGAAGGTGCACGACGACTCAGGGTGCTCGGCCTGGTATTCATAGATGGGCATGGGTCTTTTCCTGCTGCGGGGCCGCCACACCAGGGCGGGGCTTCTTATTGTTGACGAAAACCTCTGTAGATTCTATACATGTCATAAGGAGCAAAGGGATTCAACATGAACGAAGAAGAATATAAGAAAAAATATGTTAATCTCAGAATTTTGAAGGATATTCAGGATTATATCAAGCCTCTAAAGAAGTCCTCCACGTCCGTATATCCCATCAGGGTTCCCAACGAACTGCTGTACCAGACGGTGCAGCTTCAGGGTGCCGAGAACGCGGATCGACTGATCCATCACATTTTCGAGCTCGGGCTCGCGGTCTGGAGTGAGCGCCAATACAGTGAAGTGTTTGGTTCGGAGAGAGAACTCGAGGAGTTCATAGAACTGGTAAAAAAAAGAAACAAGGATTGATCAGGGCCCCAGGTCGTTCCGGTCCCTGTTTATGGCACGGTTTGTGCTTTTATTCACGTCAGGGAATCGGGCGTTCTCCGGAGAAAGACGGGTAATAAGGCGCGAACACATACAAACCGGTTGACAGCCGTCACTCTGCTCATGTAGGTACAACAATTTTGCTTGAACAACCGTTGATCGTGCTTAAAGTTTGTTTTAACCCTCTGTTTGCGGATTGATTGGAAAGGTCCCCATGAAGAGCAGCATTGAAGAAATATCTCCGGTAAAGAAGAAACTCATCGTGGAAGTCGAGGCCGACGAGGTGGAGAGCAGGATAAACAAGGCCTATCGCGATCTCGGAAAACAGGCCCGCCTACCGGGGTTCCGGCCTGGAAAGATTCCCATGAAGGTCCTCGAAGGGCGTTTTGCCAGGGAAGTGTTGAATGACGTCACCAGAGAACTCATCAACGACACCCTCCCAAAGGCCCTGGAAGACAACGACACCTTTCCTCTGAGCATGCCGACCCTCGAGAACGACCTGCCGAAGAAAGGCGAGTTGTTCCGGTACACGGCAATCATGGAAGTTCGGCCGAAGTTCGAGTTGAATGATTACAAGGGCCTTGAAGTGGAAAAGGAGATCCTCTCTGTGGGACAGGAGGACGTGGACAGGCAGATCGAGGAGATCCGTCGTGCCCGTGGTCATTTCAAGCCCGTCGAGGAAGATCGTGGAGTCCGGGAAGGGGACTATGTCGAGTTCAGCTACAGGGGAGTGGATAACGGTACACCCATTGAGGGCCTGGAGGCGGAAGACTACATGCTCAGGGTAGGCTCCGGTGATTTCCATCCGGAGTTCGAAAGTCGGATCATCAACCTCAGAAAGGGTGAGAACGCGGCAATTCGCGTGGATTTCGAAGAGGACTATCGTGACAAGAACCTCGCGGGGAAGGGCATCGATTTTGAAATCGAACTCAAGGACATAAAGGAAATGGAACTCCCCGCACTGGACGACGAATTCGCAAAGGGCCTCGGCGGCCCCGTTGAGACGTTCGAGGACCTGAAGGAAGAAGTCAGAAGGGAGCTGACCAGGCGGGAGGAGAAGCGCATCGACCGTGAAGTGAAGACGCGGCTGATAAGACAGATCTGTGACACTGTGGACTTCGCGCTTCCCGAATCTCTGGTCGAGCAGGAGCTGAACAGCGCCATCCAGAACATCCTGCAGAACCTGACCCGTTCGGGCATGACTCCGGAGAAGGCGGGGGTTAACGAGGAGGGGCTTCGCGAGGAACTGCTTCCTGCAGCCGAATCCAGAGTGAAGCGAATGCTGGTACTGGCCGAGATCGCCAGGCAGAACGACCTCAGTGTGACCGATGAAGACGTATCAAACGGGTTCTTGGCCCTTGCCGCCGGTACCGGCCAGGATCCCTCTGTGATACGGCGCTTCTATGAGGCCCAGAACCTCATGGATTCGTACCGAGAGCAGCTCCTTGAGGAAAAGACCTTGAATTACCTGGTGAATAGTTCTAAGATAAAAGAAGTCAATTCAGACAAAATAAGCAGAATAGAGTCCTGATAATGATGCGACTCCGGTGGCGCACCGGTTAAGTTGGCCAAGCGTCTCATTTGGTATAGAAGAAAGAGAGATATATGCTGATACCCATAGTAGTGGAACAGACAAGCCGTGGTGAACGTGCCTATGACATCTACTCACGCCTGTTGAAAGACAGGATCGTTTTTATCGGGGAGCAGGTGCATGACAACATGGCCAACACTATCATAGCCCAGATGCTCTTCCTCGAGTCAGAGGATCCGGAAAAGGATATCAATCTGTACATCAACTCACCCGGCGGATCCGTGACTGCGGGCCTCGCGATTTACGACACCATGCAGTACATCAAACCCGACGTTACGACCATCTGCATCGGTCAGTGCGCAAGCATGGCCGCCTTGCTTCTGGCCGCCGGAGCTCCTGGAAAGCGGTATTCACTTCCCCGGGCCAGGATCCTGATCCATCAACCAATGGGGGGCGCTCAAGGGCAGGCCACGGATATCGATATCCACGCGCGCGAGATACTGAAGATCCGGGAGACCATCAACCGGCTTCTGTCGCATCATACCGGACAGGCCCTTGATCGGATTGAAAAAGATACTGAGCGCGATTTTTTCATGGATGCGGAAGAATCAAAAAAGTACGGAATTGTCGACAGGGTGATTACCCACAGAGAGATCCGGGATTCCCTGGAAACCTGATAGAGGAATATATTTATGCCGAGAAAAAATGACTCCAGCGACGACCTGCTCTGCTCCTTTTGCGGCAAGAGCCAGGAAGAGGTGAAGAAGCTCATCGCGGGGCCTTCGGTCTACATCTGCGACGAGTGCATCCAGCTGTGCAACGAAATTATTGCCGAGGAGTATGGACAGGAGACAGGGGCGGACGAGGACGGTAGGCTGCCCAAGCCTTATGAGATCAAAGAGATGCTCGATCAATACGTGGTCGAACAGGAAAGGCCCAAAAAGATCCTTTCGGTGGCGGTGCACAATCACTACAAGCGGATAAACACCCGGGCTGATATGGACGGTGTAGAGCTTCAGAAGAGCAATATACTTCTGATCGGCCCCACCGGGTCGGGAAAGACCCTCCTGGCTCAGACGCTCGCGCGTATTTTAAAGGTGCCTTTCACCATTGCCGACGCAACGACGCTCACAGAGGCAGGTTACGTCGGTGAGGATGTGGAGAACATAATCCTGAACCTCGTACAGATGGCCGACTACGATGTGGATGCCGCCTGCCGGGGGATCGTGTACATAGACGAGATCGACAAGATCGCCCGCAAATCAGACAGCCCGTCCATAACGCGGGACGTCTCCGGCGAAGGCGTACAGCAGGCCCTCCTGAAAATTATCGAGGGGACCATGGCAAGCGTGCCCCCCAAGGGCGGCCGAAAGCATCCGCAGCAGGATTTTGTCAAGGTGGACACGGGCAACATCCTTTTCATCTGCGGCGGGACGTTCAACGGTCTTGAAAAGATTATCAGCAACCGCCTCGGAAGCAAGACAATGGGCTTTGAAGCTGCCATCAAAGACAGGCTGAACGAGGATGCCAACACGGTGCGGACCATGGTCCAGCCTGAGGACATGATCAAGTTCGGCCTGATTCCCGAGTTCGTAGGGCGCATCCCCATCATCGCGTCGCTGGACGAGTTGAGCCGCGACGCCCTGGTGCGTATCCTGACGGAACCCAAAAACGCCCTTGTGAAGCAATACAAGAAGCTTTTTGAATTAGAAAATGTGATTCTTAAGTTTACGGATGAAGCGCTTCTTTCGGTAGCCAATGACGCAATCAAGCGAAAATCCGGAGCCCGCGGGCTTCGGGCCATTCTCGAGACCATCATGCTCGATATCATGTATGACATCCCAAGCATGGCCGGCGTTCGGGAATGTGTGATCAACGACGATGTTATTGAGCGTGGGGAATCTCCCCTGCTTATTTACGAAAACCAGGCCGGTTATGCCTAGCCCAAGACATGAAGGTGATATGTTCAACCTCACAAAGAAGAATCCATTGGACGTCTTTAAAGAAGAAAAAGTGCACTACCCGCTGCTCCCCTTGAGGGACGTTGTCGTGTTCCCGAACATGGTGGTTCCCCTCTTCGTGGGAAGGGAAAAGTCCATAAAGGCGCTGGAACACGCCATGAGCCGGGAAAAGCTCATCTTTCTCTCCGCCCAGAAGGACGCCAAGGTCGATGATCCTGCCCAGAAGGACATTTATCCATGCGGCACCCTGGGGGCTGTTCTTCAGCTGCTACGTCTTCCGGACGGCACGGTGAAGGCCCTCATTGAAGGGAAGACAAGGGCCCGCGTGCAGAACTTCGTCAGCAGCCACGAGTTCTTCATCGTGGAAGTCGAGCGCGTCGAGGAATCGAATGAGATCACAGATCAGACCAGTGCCCTCATGCGTACGGTTGTGGAAAGCTTTGACGAGTACGTAAAGCTCAATGATAAGCTCAGTAAGGACCACGTAAACACCGTAGCCGGGATCGAAGATCCTTCGCGACTTGCCGACAGCATCGCAGCACACCTCTCCCTTAAGGTCAGTGAAAAACAACAGCTCCTGGAGATCGAGGAGTCGGATGCACGCCTTGAAAAACTCTACGAGATGATCAGGTATGAGATCAACATCATCTCCCTGGAAAAGCGTCTCAAGAGCCGTGTCAAAAAGCAGATGGAGAAGACCCAGAAGGACTATTATCTGAATGAGCAGATGCGTGCGATTCAGAAAGAGATGGGGACCAAGGACGACTTCAAGGCCGAACTCGACGAAATTGAGAAAAAGATCAAGAAGAAGCGGTTGCCCAAGGAAGCGAACGCCAGGGTCTGGCAGGAGTTCAAGAAGCTCAAGATGATGTCCCCGATGTCCGCGGAAGCCACGGTCGTCAGGAACTATATCGACTGGATTCTGGGTCTCCCATGGCAGGAGAAGACCAAGGATAAAAACGACATTAATCAAGCAGAGATAATTTTAGAAGAAGATCACTACGGGCTCAGTAAGCCCAAGGAGCGGATCCTGGAGTACCTGGCGGTCAAGACTTTGACCAAGAAGCTCAAGGGGCCTATCCTGTGTCTTGTGGGGCCGCCGGGGGTGGGAAAGACTTCCCTGGCCAAGTCTGTGGCTCGTGCCACTTCAAGGAACTTCGTCAGGCTTTCCCTGGGTGGGGTACGTGACGAGGCGGAGATTCGAGGGCATCGAAGGACATACATAGGGGCACTCCCGGGCAAGATTATTCAGTACCTGAAGAAGGCCCGGTCCAACAACCCGGTGTTTTGCCTCGACGAGGTGGACAAGATGAGCACTGACTTCCGCGGGGACCCTTCCGCCGCCCTATTGGAAGTCCTCGACCCGGAGCAGAACTTCGCCTTCAACGACCACTACCTGGATCTGGACTACGATCTCTCTGAAATCCTGTTTATTACCACCGCCAACAACCTCTACAACATCCCGTTGCCATTGCAGGACCGAATGGAGATCATCCGGCTCCCCGGCTACACCGAGTTGGAAAAGCTCAACATCGCAAAACAGTTTTTAGTGAAGAAACAGGTTAAAGAAAACGGATTAACATCTGAAAATATTAATTTTTCGGACAGTGCCATTCTGAAAATCATCCGTGAGTACACACGTGAGGCCGGCGTTCGAAACCTGGAAAGAGAGATCTCCTCGGTGTGCCGGAAGGTGGCGAAGAAGGTGGCCCGTAAAGGCAGAGACACAAAGGTCCGCATTGTCCAGAGTTCCATTCCCAGGTATTTGGGCGTGCCAAAATTCCGGCACGGCCGTACCGAGGAAAAAGACGAAGTGGGCATGACCACCGGCCTGGCTTGGACAGATGTGGGCGGGGAACTCCTTCAGACTGAGGCGGCCATAATGCCGGGCAAGGGTAATCTCGTGCTGACCGGCAAGCTCGGAGATGTAATGCAGGAGTCGGCTCGTGCCGCCTTGAGCTACGTGAGGTCCCGGTCGCGCCAGCTCCGGCTGCCGGAGAAGTTCTACGAGAAGGTTGATATTCACGTCCACGTCCCTGAAGGCGCTATACCAAAGGACGGTCCTTCAGCAGGCATAGCGCTTGCAACCTCCATGGTGTCCGCCCTCACAAGGAAACCGGTAAGAAGGGATCTGGCCATGACCGGAGAGATCACCCTTCGTGGAAGGGTGCTTCCCATCGGCGGGCTCAAGGAAAAAATCCTTGCCGCGCATCGCGGCGAAGTGGTCAAAGTCCTGATTCCCATGGAAAACAAGAAGGACATCGAGGAGATTCCAAAGCGTGTCCTTAAAAAGGTGGAGCTTGTGCCCGTGGAACACATGGACCAGGTGCTGAGAGAGGCACTTGTTTTCGAGAAAGGAGAGGAGCTGTTCAAGCCTTCGGAAGAGTGTGAGCCTTACTGCATAGAGGCTGACGCAAACGGAGAAAAAGACATTTCCGAGATAACCGCCCATTAATATCTGTTGACAAGCTTTTGGCGATACCACATAATCAGCCGCTTATGGGCGGGTAGCTCAGTTGGGAGAGCATCGGCCTTACAAGCCGGGGGTCGCAGGTTCAAGCCCTGTCCCGCC
>CAYVDE010000023.1:0-35689 GCA_964450535.1 uncultured Desulfobacterales bacterium | reverse complement strand
ATATTTTGGCCTCCTACAACCGGAAAATCCGGGTTTCTGGATGGGAACTAGCTAAAATACAAGATGGCAATGACTTGTTTTATGCCTTGCCCCATCCTGTCACTGACCCTTCGATAAGGAGGGGTATGGTTGCGAGGTTGGGTGATTTAAGCGAGGCCAGGTATCTTGATGAATCGGCAGATAGGCAGGGAAAAGATGCGAATTTTATCATTCCCCATGATACGCTGTTTTCGATATCCGGTATCATCAGGAAACTGGACCTTAGAATAATCGAGGACCTGTTTATCAATGGCGTGAGGTTTGTTATCCTCAGCGATGAAGACCACGGCCCGGTTTTTCAAGGACTCACAATGGGCTGCGTAAGGTCGGGTTGAAAATCAATCCTGACGCCCTTTTAAAAAGTCCTTCGGGCGTCATTCCGGCGAGGGTCGGAATCGAGACATTAGTCATTCCGGCGAAGGCCGGAATCCAGAAGTTATTGATTTAACGTCACCCCGTTTTTCAACGGGGTGACGAAGCAGGTCGTTTTCGGGCTTTTTGCGTCGCCGTCATGATTAGACACCAGTATAAGGAGGTGGCTTTACATGTGTAAGAACTGCTGCCAACAGCCTGTGCAGTTGAAAGGTAACCCGGAAGAGTGCAGCCCCGAGCAGATCAAGAAGTGCCACGGGGATGAAAAGGAACACCCCTGTGTGCCTGAGAAAGAAGAGAAGTAAAAAGATCGAAATCAGTTGTCTGCATTCCCAATCGATCCCTGCGAATAAATGGGCGCCGGTTACATAGCGAGGCTTAAGGACTGGTTCGAGGGTTATGTAGATAGCTTTTCCTCCGATGATCCTATCGTGCAGGAAAACATGGATTTAAAGGCTGAGCACACCCGCAGGGTATGTGAGGCCATCCTGGATATCGGCGGTAGTCTCGGCCTGTCCAGTGAAGATCTCTGCATAGCCGAAGCGGCTGCGTTGCTGCACGATATCGGTCGATTCGATCAATTCAGGCGGTACCGGACATTCGCCGATCACAGGTCCGAGGACCATGCCGCACTCGGCGTGAAGGTCATCCAGGCCGAAGGGGTCCTGAGCGGCCTCGCCCCCGGTCCCGCCGAGATAATACTCTTGGCGGTTTTGCATCACAACCGCGCCTCTCTGCCTGCAGGCGGACCGAAACGGCCCCTGTTTTTCCTGAAGCTGCTCAGAGATGCGGACAAGGTGGATATCTGGCGGGTGGTGACGGATTACTACCGTAATGCAGGAAACAGCCGGAACCGGACTATCGAACTGGACCTGCCTGACCTTGAACGGGTTTCAGATGCGGTCTACGAGGCCCTGATGAACGCAAGGCTCGTTCAAATGGCCGATCTTAAGACACTGAATGATTTCAAACTGCTCCAGATCGGTTGGATCTACGATATAAACTTCCCCAGGACATTTCAGATTATCCGCGACAGGAGATTTCTCGAAAAAATCCACGACGTCCTTCCCGGTGATTCCGTCCGTGTCTCTAAGATCTATCAGCGGGCCCGCGAGCACCTTGAACGACACCTTCCCCAAGGCTGAGGCCGCTTACAGGGCCTGCAAAGTGTCGTGGGCAGCCGACACGGCGGGATAATCTTAAAAGACGGCCTTTCTTTCCTTGCCCAACCCCGGTACAATACCACTCGGTGAGTCGGTTACCCAACCAGTGATCCGGAAAAAAGGAGGGGCCCATGAAACCCGTTCCGCAGGACCGGACACAGGATCAGTCTTCCGAACTCAGGATTGCCGTGATAGGCGGGGGGCGGCGTTGCCTGTCCCTTCTTCAGGTACTTGAATCGGACGACCCGAAACGGGCATTCAAAGCCCAGATCGTCGGCGTTGCGGACATAGATTCCAATGCGGCGGGCTTATGCTACGCCCGTGACTCCGGGGTATTTACCACGTCCGATTACACCAGGCTCCTGGAATTGCCCGGGGTGGATCTCATCATCAACCTTACGGACGACAAGGACCTCTATTCCAAGATCACCAGTGCAGCACCATCCCACGTCCCGGTCCTTCCCTACCCTGCTGCGGTCCTCTTTCAGGAAATCGTGCATGACGTCCTCACCGCGGGCAGGCGGCTGGAGGAGCAGTCCGAGGAGATCCACCGCACCAAGTCCTTTGTACGGGCGGTGGCCCAGGCCACCATTGTGGGGGCCATGGTCCTGGACACGAACTACAGGATAAAATGGATCAACAAAATGGGGGCCAGAATGGCGGGCCTTTCTGAAGAGGACGCCGTGGGCCGCTTCTGTTTCCAGGTGACCCACCATCAGGTCGTGCCCTGTTCGGCCCCGGAAGCCCCCTGCCCTATGAAGGAGACCCTGGAGACGGGTCTGACCGCCCACGCCATTCACGAGCACCGGCTTGCCGACGGGAGGTCCGTCTACTGCGACGTGACCACCTTTCCACTGTTCAACAAGGCGAGGGAGGTGGTGGAGGTGGTCGAGTTCATTAGGGACATTACCACGGACCTGGATAACGAGGTGGACCGCCGGACGCAGACCCTCAAGAAGGACCTGGCCGCGCTGGTCCAGGAGGACAAGCTCATAGCGCTCGGCAAGATGGTCGCTTCCGTGGCCCACGAGATCAACAACCCCATCGCCTCGATTATCAATTTCACCAAGCTGATTCGCGACGCATTCCGTGAGAAAGCCCCTTCGCCGGAACAGATCAACCAGTTCGAACGATACCTGGATCTGAGCCTTCGGGAAGCCCAGCGCTGCGGCAGGATCGTCAGCAACCTGTTGTCTTTTTCCCGGCAGCAGAAAATTGAACCCAAGATAATCGACCTGGATACCATGCTGGACGACATCATCGTCCTCACCCGGCACAAGCTGGAGCTTTCCAACATTGATCTGACCAAGGAAATCCGCCAACCCCCGCTGGAGGTGTGGGGCGACTACACCCAGATCCAGCAGTGCCTGGTCAACCTGATTTTCAATGCGATCGAGGCCATGCCCGATGGGGGAAGACTGATTGTTCGGGGAGAGCGGGACAAAAAGCAGGGTAAGATCCTGCTCGAAGTGGAAGACACGGGTGTGGGGATAGCGCCCGAGCACCTTTCCAGCATCTTCGAACCCTTTTTCACGACCAAGGCGGACGGCTACGGCGTGGGCCTGGGCCTATCCATGGTTTACGGGATCATTCGAGAGCATATCGGACAAATCACGGTCCGGAGTGAGAAAGGCCAGGGAACCACGTTTAGGGTCACCCTGCCGGAAGCTCGGAAGAACGGGAGGAGTGCGTAATGGGAGTGTTCCGTATCCTGGTGGTGGACGATGAAGAGGCCATGAGGGAATCACTGGGGGCCTGGCTGGAAAAGGCGGGGCATGAAGTGACTTTGGCCCCGAGCGGCGCCGAGGCCCTGGAGTTGATGTCCCACAGCCCGTGCGACCTGGCACTGCTGGATATCAAGATGCCAGGTATGGACGGGCATGAAGTGCTTCAGCGCATCCGGGAGGACCATCCTCGTGTCATGGTCGTCATGATCACCGCTTATGGGTCCATTGAGTCGGCCGTTGATGCCATGAAGCAGGGCGCCACCGACTACCTGCTGAAACCCTTCGACCCGGAACACCTCATGCTGCTGATTGAAAAGCTGGCCAGGCAGAAGGACCTCATGGATGAGTACCACATCATGCAGGCACGCCTTGCCGAATGGGACGCAGGCGGGTTCGAGGACCTCCTGGGCCGTTCCCATGCCATGCGAACCGTCTTCGCACAGATCGAAGAGGTCGCCCAGACCGATACGCCGGTCCTCATCAGCGGCGAAACCGGAACGGGCAAGGAGCTGGTGGCTCGGGCCATACACGCTCGGAGCCTGAGGACTTACGGCCCTTTTATCGCAGTTAACTGCGGCGCGGTTCCCGAGCACCTCCTGGAAAGCGAGCTGTTCGGACACGAGCGGGGGGCCTTTACCGGTGCGGTAAAGACCCGGCTGGGACGCCTGGAGATGGCCAACCAGGGTACGCTTTTCCTGGACGAAGTGGGAGAGATAGGACTGCCCATGCAGGTGAACCTGCTTCGGGCCCTGGAGGAAAAGCGTTTCATGCGTCTGGGAGGGCAGCGCGAGGTGACGAGTGATTTCCGCCTGATATGCGCCACCCACAGGGATCTGGCCGGGCTGGTGGATGACGGCCTCATTCGAAGCGATTTTTTCTACCGGATCAACGTCATTTCCATAGAGGTCCCTCCCCTTAGAGAGAGGGAGGAAGACATCCCGCTTCTGGCCCACCACTTCCTTCACCACTTCTCCCACGATATGAACAAGCCGGTGGAAGGGATCGCGCCGGAGGCCCTGCGCCTGATCGAGGACTATGACTGGCCGGGCAACGTGCGTGAGCTACGAAATGTCATAGAGCGTGCCGTGGTGGTCAACCGGAGCGGGATCGTCAAGGCCGAGGACCTGACGTTTCTTCGTTCACGGGAGGAGACGGTGCCGTGGGAAGGTACTCTTGAGCAGGTCGAGGCCCGTCATATCGAGAAGACCCTGCAGCGTTGCGGATGGAACATTTCCGAGGCCTCGCGGATCCTGGGCATTCACCGGGGGACCCTTGCGCGGCGAATGAAAAAGTTCGGGCTGGGCAAGTCGAGCTGATGTTCGGGCGCCCGACCCATGGCCTTCATCCATGAAACAAGACACCCCACCGGCCGATGAGGACGCTCCCATGGAAGGCCCTTTTGTCGATCCGTCGGCGCGCCATGTGGAGATTTTGCCTCTAGGAGATGTGGACGGGGTGGGCGTCTCCGTGGTGGCGGCAAACCTCCAGGCCGTGATGGGCCTTCCGGCCGATGTGCTGCCTGCCAGGCCGGCCCCGGACTTTGCCGTGATCCCCTCCCGCAGGCAGTATAACGCATTGCCCATCCTGAGCATGCTCGAGAACGGGGCGTCGCAAGGGGTCTTGAGGCTCGGTGTCATGAGCGGCGACCTCTGCCTTCCCATCTTCAGCTATGTCCTGGGGGAGGCCCAAATCCTGGGACGTGCGGCCGTCATCTCCACCCATCGTCTCAGGTTGAATCAAGACGGCACCACCGCGGCAACGCACCTTGTCTATGAACGTCTAGCCAAGGTCGCACTTCATGAGACGGCGCATGTCCTGGGGCTCACCCATTGCCGTGAAGAGGGCTGTCTGATGCGATTTTCACTGGGCGCGGAGCACATAGACGAACTCTCCTTGGGATTCTGCCCGGAGTGTGCAATGCGTCTCCTCAAGGCCCGGAGAAAAAGACCATCCGGCGACCCGGGCCCTTCCTCCACTGCGGTGTGAGGCGGCCCCGGCGGGGCCGCCCCTGGTTGGATCAGGTATGCAGGAAGGAGCCTTTGAGCCGGCCCCAGTCAAGTCCGGGGACCTGGCCGAGGATGTCGGGGAGTGCGCGACCACCCGTGGCGGCAAGCTGGTACCCGGTCTCTTCCGAAATCATGGACGTCAGACGCTGGGCCTCGTCCTCCATCCAGGCCAGGCTTTCCTCCTCGAAAAAGAGGTTTCTCAGGTTTCCGCGCATGCGCACTGGTTCGATCACCATCAGCCAGGCGTCGTCGTAGGGCGCGTCCATGGAGAACGGGCCCCCGCTTTGGGTTAAGGGGTTCACGGCTACCACCACACCCTCAACAGGGCTGAGGCAATCGGCGGCGTTTTCCTCGCGCACCATTCCGAAGCCGGGTTCCCCCTGACCAACCGTTGACCCGAGCGCCGGCATTTTAAAGGCGTCCAGAGGTCCGAACAGGCGGGAGGCGAAGTCATCGAGCCCCACGCGCACACGGCCCCCGTACTCCACACGTGCCCAGGTATGCCCGGCGTGGTAGTAGTAGTTGCGGGCCATGGCAAACCCGCTCACCAGAGTCTGCTCCACCGTGCTGAGGGGCTCGGCCAGTCCGGCGTCCTCGATCATCCTGTAGTAGGCGCAGTTATCGCAGTCATAGTCGTTCACGCAGTACTTGACGGATACCAACCCGGAAAGCATATGGCGGCACTTTTTCTGCTCGGATGCGCGATGAGGCAGATCCTTGGAGACCTGCCAACCGGCCAGGGCCCTTCCGTCCCTGAGCCTGCCTTTGGCAATGTCCTGTTTGAGCTTGCGGTCCAGGGGACATCCCAGGCAGTCATAGGCGTTCATGCATGCCGTGGGCTTGATAACGCCCGCCCGGCTCCAGACGCAAAGGTTGCTGGTCATGTCATAGATCACGGCCTGCTGCGTTCCCTTGAATGCCTCTTGCTGGTTTTTCCTCTTCATGGCACACCTCCTTGGCGGTCGGTACCGCCGCTTCTGTTTGCACTCCTTACAGAGCAAACCGCGTGCCGGACCGCCTGCCGGATGGGAGCAAGCTTGAGCCTGTTTGTCATGCAAGAGGGCCTTTTCTTGTGAGGCAGGAAAGATCGGGCAGGTAAGGCATTGAAATGTTTGGTTTACTCAGCACCATAGGGCTTCTTTGCAGGAGCTCGGGTGCCTTGAGAGTCTACCGGCTTTTAGAAACAAAGCCATATTTCCCGGAAACAGTTCGGTCCCGTTTCTCAGGCTTTGGGGCCTTAAGTGATGCGGAAAGGATCGGCCGGAGTCGGAAAAAGAAAAGGTGTATTCAAAATAAATAAAGATATCAGAAGGTTTTTGCCGAATGCATCAAGCTGCGGCACCCTCGACGCGTATTGCGGCAGTCCCGGCGCCAGGGTCCGGGTGATGCAGGTTGCGCCTGTTCCCCGCCGGTCTTGTCTCAGCATGTCGTGCCAGCGGCTTCATAAGGAAGCGCCGTTTATTTGGGGTTAGATCCCGCCTTTGGTCCCGGCTGCCCGTATCATCAAAACGGGCACGCTCAGAGAACGAAGGAGCTTTTCGGCCACGCTTCCCATGACCCAGCGGGTTACCCCGGATCGCCCATGAGTACCGACAATAAAAAGATCTACGCCGTTCTTATCGGCATAGCCCACAAGGCTCTCCGTTGCCCTCCCTAAGAGGACTATGGAATGTACGGCAGTCCTCTCATGCTTCAAGTTCTGTGCAACCTTATCAAGATATTCTTTGGCGTTAATTTGCCTGCTCTCTTCCCTTTTTGCTAAAATTTCAAGATCTATAGCACTCTCGCCGCCATAAAAAAGGGACTCAGGCTCCACCACCCGCGCCAAAACCACATCGCTTATGTCAAATCGTTCGATGAATGCTTCCAAATGGGGAAGAACGCACTCGGCGAGTTCTGATCCATCCAAGGGAACCATGATTTTCTTATACATTTATCTTCCCTCCTTTCCGTCCGTCGCCTTGTCCAGCGAATGCACCGCCACAAACCGACTCCAAGCGAAGCCTGCAAAATTCCATGGCATTAACGCTAATATTCGGTTCGGCTTCAAAGAGCAGGCGCGGTTGACAGGCCGGTAATTGGTTGAAGAAAGATTGCGGGCTGTATTAAAAATCCTGAAAGTGGTGGTCGGGGCGAGAGGATTTGAACCTCCGACTCCCTGCTCCCAAAGCAGGTGCGCTACCAGGCTGCGCCACGCCCCGAATCAGTGATGTGGAAGATTGAAGATGATAATTTACAAATATTTCCGGGTTAAATCAAGGCAGAAACCACCCGGAGGGTGCGCCCATTTGCGAATTTCCGCTGTGGTCCCTTGGGGTTTTATGGAAGAAAATGCTGCAGCTGGGCATATGAAACACTTATGCGGCTTTCCGTATCCAGGGGAACAGCGATGGCTGCGGGCCAATGAAATGTGAGGTATTTCGGGGGCTGGGGTGGTCATCGGTTGGGGTTGACTTTGTGAGGGCTGAGGGAAATAATGTGCAATCCTCGTGAGCTCACCAAGAGGCCGCCATGGAAGACATTCAGAACCACCATGATGATCGAAACATCGATATCGATCAGGTGGGTGTTAAAGGGATCCGCTATCCCATCACAGTGCTTGACAAGAATATGGGCGAGCAGCAGACCGTCGCCCGGATCAACATGTACGTGAACCTCCCCCGTCACTACAAGGGGACCCACATGAGCCGGTTCGTGGAAATTCTCAACGAGCACAGCCGGCGCATTTCTCTTCAGAGCTTCCCGGAGATAATGGAGGAGATGAAAAAGCGGCTCAACGCCGAGAGCGCGCATATGGAAATCACATTTCCGTACTTTATCAACAAGGAGGCCCCTGTCACCCACAGCCCCGGGCTGATGGAATACCAGTGCACCATCAGAGGGTCTTTGAACGCCGGCAAGGATCTTGCCCTGGTGATCCGGGTCCCTGTCTCCACGCTCTGCCCTTGTTCAAAGGAGATCAGTGACTTCGGTGCCCACAACCAGCGAGGCGAGGTGCGGCTCCAGGTGAGGTTCAAGAAGTTCGTATGGATCGAGGACCTGATCAGGCTTGTTGAGGAGTCCGCATCGGCGGAGGTATTCAGCGTGCTCAAGCGCGAGGACGAGAAGTACGTCACCGAACATGCCTACCAGAAGCCCATGTTCGTGGAGGACATCGTCCGCGACATAGCTCAAAAACTCAATTGCGATCCGAATATTACCTGGTTCGCCGTTGAGTCCGAGAACTTCGAATCCATACATAACCACAACGCCTATGCCTATGTGGAGAAGCACAAGAGCTGAGGATTCATTGCCGGGCGGGCGATGAGTGTAACCGGACGCTAAAGGAGTCATGCATGCCCGAAGACCTCAAGAAAATGTACCGCACTGTCATGGACGACCATTTCCCTCCGGAGATCACTATTTCTTTCGGAGGCAAGACGCTTTTCTACAGGAAGCGATCCTGGAGGATTCAGGACTCCGAGGGATCGCTTATAGAGAAGGGACTGCGCTACGGGGAGAATCCGGGCCAGGAAGCGGCGCTTTACGAACTCGTGAACGGTAATCTGCTCCTGGGGGAGTGTGCTTTTATTGAGCCGGGCCGCGGCCTGGTATCGGCACTGACCGAGGAGGACATGCTCCAGGCCGGGAAGCATCCGGGAAAGACCAACCTGACCGATGTGGACAACGCCCTCAATATCATGCGCTACCTCGACGCAGGGCCGGCCGTGGTGATTGTCAAGCACAACAATCCCTGCGGCGTGGCCTACGGAGATTCCCCGGCCGAGGCCTATCTAAAGGCGAACATGGCGGACCGGATAGCTGCGTTCGGGGGATGCGCCCTTTTCAACCGTGGGGTGGACCGGCCCACCGCAGAGGCGGTGGCCGATAACTACCTGGAAGTGGTGGCCGCGCCGGAATACGAAGATGGCGCCGTGGACGTGCTCAAGAGGAGGGCCAACCTTCGAATCCTGCGGGTGCCGCGCATGGACAGGCTGTTCGAATATGCCGGGGTGCGTTTTGTCGATTTCAAGAGCCTGATGGATGGTGGTATCATTGTCCAGCAGTCACCGGTCAACCGCATTCGAAAAAGGGATGATTTCACTCCGGCCTCGGCCGAGCACGATGGGGTGACTTTCTCCATCAGGCGCGGCCCCACGGAGGCGGAGTACGCCGACCTCCTTTTCGGCTGGCAGGTGGAACAGGGGATCACCTCCAACTCGGTCATATACGTAAAGGACGGGGTCACCGTGGGGATCGGCACGGGCGAGCAGGATCGTGTGGGTGTGGCGGAGATCGCCGTCTTCAAGGCTTACACCAAGTACGCTGACGCCCTCTGCTTTCGCACGCACAACATGGGTTACAAGGACCTCTTGCTGGAGGTGGACAGGGGTGAGAAGGAGCGGGGCCTTTTGGAGGAGATAGACGAAGAGACCCGCAAGGCCAGAGGCGGTCTGGTGGGCGCATCCATGGTATCGGACGCGTTTTTCCCTTTTCGCGACGGTGTGGATGTCGCCCTCAAAGAGGGCGTGCGGGCCATTGTGCAGCCGGGCGGCTCCCTTCGCGACTGGGAGGTCATCCAGGCCTGCAACGAGGCCGATCCGCCCGCCACCATGGTGTTCACCGGGCAGCGCGCTTTTAAGCATTGAGAGGCGGCTGCACGTCGAATCATTCGGGCCTGAAAGCCCGGGGCTTAATGGGAGGGGATGACATGGCGCTTGAGGTTACGTGGGACGAGCGGGCCGAAGGTGTATTCTTGGTTCGGCCCTCGGGACATCTGGATTCCGATACCTACACGATTTTGGAGGACATTCTCGATAAGCTCATAGAACCGTCCACCAGGGTGCTGGCCTTTGATATGGACCAACTGGAATACATCAGCAGCGCCGGGCTGAGGGTCCTCTTCAAAGCGGCCAAGGCGGTCGAGGGACAAGGCGGCAAGTATTGCATGAGCAACCTGAAACCGCAGATCCGCAAGGTCTTTGATATCATCAACGCCCTTCCCAGCATGCGCATCTTCAGAGACATGGACGAGTTGGACTCCTACCTGGATGTCATGCAGAAGCAAGAGATCGCCCGTCTGAAAGAAGAGCCTCTTCCTTGAAGCTGGTGAATCAATAATCAAGATCCGCCAAGCAGGAACAAGGCCTCAGAAAAGCCGGAGCTGTTTGTGCCGGCGTTTGGGCCTCCAGGTCGATCGATCGATAGGGGCGTGGATATGTTCTGGAAAGCGCTCCAGGAAACGGGAGGGGAAGAGTTCAAGTGTGCGGCCGTTCAAAACGCGGCGCGCGGCCCAGGAGATGAACGAGCGTTTTCCTGTCCGCGTAAGGGCCACATATAAAAGCCGCAGTTCCTCGTCTTCATTCGTTTCTCCAAAGATATCAAGAGGCATGATTCCGTCCTCAATCCCGGCCAGGAACACCACGGGCCACTCGAGTCCCTTGGCTGCGTGAAAGGACATGAGGGCCACGCGGTCGCCCTCCAGTGTCCGGTGGTCGATTCCCCGGTCCAGGGCCAGGGTGTCCAGAAAGTGCTGCAGGTCGCCTTCAAAGGCCGAGGCCAGGGCCCGCAGGCGACGGAGGGGTTCAGGCACTTCGCCGTCGTGTCCTGCCAGTCCATGAAGAGATGCGGCTGTGTCCACCAGGTCGGGAAGGCGTGCAGTAATGCTGCACGCACACAGATTGTCTTCTCCCTGCCCCGCGCCGGCCCCGAGGAGTTGAAAGTAGGTGTCTTTGTAAAAGCGGTTGTGAGGGTTGGAGAGAGCCAGGAGGTAACGGTGAAGGAGGTTCGCAGGTTCCTGTGCGGTCAAAGGCTTTTCCCCTGACCGGGCAAAGGGGATCCCGGCCCGGATAAAGGCCTCCTCGAATGCTTCAGCCTGGGCGTTCAGGCGGAAGAGCACGGCTATGTCACCGAATCCGAAACCGCTCTGTTTTTCATGGGATGAGACCCGGCCGCTGTTCATTGAAAAGGATGAGGTCCCGCCGAGGATTTTTTCAATCTGCTCCACAACCATCTCGGCCTCTTCGCGATGGGTACCGCATCGGCCTGTTCTAATGGGAGCGCCATTACCGATGCCTCCTGCGAGCGGGGCGGGTTTTTCAAGCAGGGCGGCCGCTCCTTCCAGGATGGTCCTGGTGGAGCGGTAATTGCGGGTCAGGTAGATCTCAGCCGCTCCGGGGAACTCGCGGGTAAAGTCGAAAAAGTGCATCACCTCCGCGCCCCGGAACCCGTAGATCGCTTGATCGGGGTCTCCGATGGCCGTGACAAGACAACCCCCGTCCTCGGCCAGACGCCGCAAGAGTAACGCCTGCACAGCATCAGTATCCTGGTATTCGTCTATGAACACATAGGGAAAACGAACCCCGAGAGATCGGCAGATCTCGGGATGATCCCGAAACAGCCTCGAGGCCTCTACCTGCAGGTCATCCAGGTCCAGCATGCCCAGGGAGCGCAGGATCCCCTGGTAAGCCGTGAAGCAGGGTTCAAGGTCGATATCCCCGGCTTCCGGCGGCAGGCCCAGGATTTTCATGCGTTTCAGGCGGGAGAGGCGGCAAAGAAAACTGCGGGCCCGGCCCTTGGGTGTGCCCGTGTCCTCGGCGGCCATTGCCGCCAGTACTTCAGTGTCCACTTCGGAGCAGACGCGGAAGTCCCCGTGAATCCCGACAAGCGATCCAAACTCCCTCAATGTCTCGAGACAGAAGCGATGGAACGTGGACACCCTCAAAGGACCATGTGAGGGGTCACCCCCGAGAAGCAGCCCGAGTCGTTCCTGCATTTCACCGGCGGCCTTGTTCGTGAAGGTCAGTGCGAGGACGTTTTCAGGACCGACCCGGCCTTCCCGGATCATGTGGGCGATCCTGTGGGTGAGAGTCATGGTCTTGCCGGTGCCCGGCCCGGCGTTGATCAGGAGGTGACCACCGCTGTAAAGGACCGCTTCCCTCTGGCTTTGGTTCAGCGGATCCAGGATGGGCTCCAAGGTGGGTTTGACCTCATCCCCCTTGACCCGCTTTCTTGAGAGCCGCTGGTTTGTCCTCGATCTCTTGTGCGATACGGCCGGGGCCGATAAACCGGGAAGGGGCTTTTTCGCTGCCTGGAAAAGGTCTGTCTGTCCGGTCAGCTCAGCTATTTCGAGCGGTTCGAAAACCCTTATCACGCCGTACTCTCCATCGTAACCGCCGGACCGGATTACCCGGTTTTCGCGCATGCGCAGAACGGCCCGGGCGAGCAGCGGACCTCCGGTCGCCTCGATACGTTTAGGAGATACCTTCATGAGTATGTCAAGCTCAGGGCCCAGGTCTGCGAGCAGGGTATCATACGCCGCAGAAACCCTTTTAGTGCCGGGCCCGCAGGAGAGTAACTCGCCCAGGACCTCGGTGAGGGGGATCAGGCTGAAAAAGGGTCGTTGAAGTACGGGTTCGTCCCGGTCGGCCAGTTCATCCACACGGTTGAGTACGCCCACAGTGACAGGTGCGCCGCACACCGGGCAGAGCCCGCGGGCCTCACTCGTCTCCTGCGGATCCATGCGGACCTTGCACTTCCTGTGCCCGTCCAGGTGGTACTTGCCTTCTTCAGGGTAGAACTCGATGGTCCCCACAAAACCCTTGCCGTCTGTCATGGCCCGGATAATGGGGCTGTAGCCGAGTTCGGTGTCCAAAAGGTTGGCCTCGCGTCCAAGCTTGGCGGCCGAGTGGGCGTCGGAGTTGGAGACCAGGATAAAGTCGTCCAGGTCGGAGAGGCGCCGGTTCATGGGCGGGTCCGATGAGAGACCTGTCTCCAGTGCGTGTATGTGGGGCGAGAGGTCCTCGAAGCAGTCTTCCAGTTTGTCGAAACCGGACCTGGAGCCGAAAAGGCTGAACCATGGAGTCCAGATATGGGCCGGAATGAAGAAAGAGCGGTCGTCGGTTTCGAGGACGATTTCCAAGAGGTCCCTGGAATCCAGGCCGAGGATGGGCCGCCCGTCGGAAGTTATGTTGCCTATGCGATCAAGGCGTTCCCCCAGGGAGGCCGCGGCGTTGAAGTCCGGCAGGAGCACCAGGTGGTGAAGCTTACGGGTCCGACCGTACTTTTTATAAATGCAGCTTATCTCTCCGGACAGCATGAACCGGGCTGGCCGTCGACATGACGGCGGCAGCAGCTCATACACCTCCTTTTCAATCTCCGGCCGGAGCCGAAAGAGCCCTTCCTCCGCATCCACCAGGTTTTCCTTGAGTTCGGCAAGCCAGGTCGGGTGTGTGATGTCGCCCGTGCCTAAAACCGCTATACCCTTCCTGGCGGCCCACAGGGCGAGCTGCCGGGCGTCCAGAGAACGGGAGGTGGCTCTCGAGAAGCGGGAATGGATGTGAAGGTCGGCGATGAAAGTCATAGGCCGATGATTCCCCAGAAGGATGTCAGTGTCAAGAACACAAGGGACGGGTTTGGATGATCCGTTGTTGAATATCAGTGGAGTTTGTGTCAGTGTCGTCGTATAAGTGCAGATGCAGGGAGGGGTCAAGGTTTGCCGGTGATGCGGGCCGGCACAAGCCCCCTATCAAAAAGGAGGAAAGGCATGGAATATGAGACAATCTTGGTCGATAGGGAGGGGCATGTAGGCACCATTACTCTCAACCGTCCGGATCAGCTGAACACGTTCACCTCACGAATGGCCGAAGACCTCTGTGCCGGGCTCGTGGAACTGGACAACGACGATGAGACCCGGGTGGTGGTGGTAAGAGGGGCGGGCAAGGCCTTTTGCTGCGGAATCGAGCTTTCCGAGTTCCACGGAAAGACGCAGAAGGAGTACCGGGAATGGATCGCTCGCATGGAGCGGATGGTCCATGTTATCGCCTACATGAAAAAGCCGGTGATTGCCTCGGTTCATGGGTTTGCCGTGGCAAACGGCGCCGGAATCATCGCGTCGTGCGACCTTGCAGTCGTGGAGGAGGGGACCCGCATCGGGCTCACGGCCGTCAATGTGGGGCTGTTCTGCATGGGGCCGGCCGTACCTGTGTCCCGTAGCCTGGGCAGGAAGCGTTGCCTGGAACTTCTTATGACCGGCGACATGATTGATGCAAGGACAGCCGAGCAATGGGGGCTGGTCAACAGAGTCGCCCCGGCAGGGAAACTCGGTGAGGAGACCCTGGCCCTGGCGGAAAAGCTGGTCTCAAAAAGTCCCTTGGCCCTTCAGATGGGAAAGCAGGCCTACTACGGCATGGCGGACCTGGAGTACGGAAAGGCCCTGGCCTACACTAACGAACTCTTTGCAGCGCTCTGCATGACAGAGGATGCCAAGGAGGGCATCGACGCATTTCTGAATCGCCGGAGCCCGGAGTGGAAGGTGCGCTGACCGTTCTACTTGATGAGTTCCAGCACCTTTCGAAAGGTGTCGGTCCCGGCCTCCACAAGGAGTTCGAAGAGAAACATCTCTGTTGATGAAACGGTCACACCCGCCGCGGACATGCGGTCAAGGCCCACCCGGCGGTTTCCCGGAAGGCGCGCCGCCACGGCGTCTGATATTACGTGGACCCGGAGGCCAGGGAGGGCGTGAAGGGCGGTCTGGGTAACGCAGATGTGGGCCTCGATGCCCGCGAGGACAATTGTTCGAGGGGCCAGGCTCTCAATCCGCTCACGAAAGGGTTTGCAGCGGAAGGCATCGAAGGAGGTCTTTTCAATAGGCCGGGCCCCCGGCATCAATTCCATTATTTGAGGGAGTGTGGGGCCCAGTTTTTTCTGCTCGGTCACGACCACCGGGAGGCCGAGAATTTCCGCTGATCTGGAGAGTCGCAACGTGTTTTCGAGGAGCAGTTCCCTTTCTCTCATGAGAGGAAAGAGTTTCTCCTGGATGTCTATCAGGACCAGGCAGGTTCCCTGACGGTCTATCATGCCGTGCCGTTCGTAAGATGCAGTCATGGTACCCCTGCGGAAGCAGTGCCGGCTCCCGCCTTGTCTTGTTGGAAAAAAAATCACGTCACCGGCCGGGAGACCTTCTGTTCTCCGGCAGAGGTGTTGGAAGGCCCAGCACGTGCATGGAACGCATGTCAACGGCACGTGCCACCACTTGATTCCAGCCCGTGTAGACATAACCGTAGAGCACCTGTTCAGGGCCGATGATTCTCAATAGCCTTGGCTTGAAGCTGTCGTTCGCGCGAAGCCACATGACGATCTTGTCCAGGGTCGCGCGGTCATTAACCGGCTCCCAGCGATTGCCCATGAGTTCCCGGTCGTCGTGCCGGGGGTCGAACATTAGACCGGACGGGCGGTCCTGATTGAGGCCGGAGTAATATACGTGGTAATTCCGCCAGTCCTCCACAAGATCGTCGATGGTCTTGTCCGGCGTCGCAGGACTGATTCGGCCGTATCCTATACGGGTGATGCAACCGGCGGCCAAGGCCAGGGCTGAGACTACGACAGCCAATGCGAGGACCCGCGATGGAAATTTCATAGGGTTTTCCTCCTGATAAGTCTTATTTCATACTATAACAATATAAGACTTGTGAGTCAAAACGCAATGGTCCCGGCAGGAAGCGCTGATCTTCTGTTTGCCCGATATCCCGGCACTTTCATCTGATATCTGGTTTCCTTTTTTCTTCAACGGTCTTTTTCACGGTCAGGGTTTCCGCTCCTGCAGTGACGCATACGGCGCCGTGGAGGTCGGTGCGGACAACTCGTATCCCCCTTTCTGAAAACCGTGCCAGTACATCCGAGTGGGGAAACCCGAACCGGTTTGCGAAGCCCGCAGAAACAATACACCACGCAGGCTGGACCAGGTCCAGGAACGCTGCGGAAGAAGAGCTGTTGCTGCCGTGATGGGGAGCCATGAGGACGTCGCTTCTTAGCAGCTCACCGGCCCGGGCGACCAGTTGAGACTCGGCATTGCTTCCGATATCCCCCGGAAAGAGGAAAGAAGTGCCCGCGTGGGTGAGACGAAGCACCAGCGAGCGGTCGTTGGAGGGGCCACCGGGAGGCACGCCTTCGCCCGTATAAGGCGGAGGGTGAAGGACCTCTACGCCAACCCCCTCGATCCCGTTGGGAATGTATGAATCACCGGGTAGCCGGAGGGTGATACCGGCGGCATTCACGGTCTCCATAAAACTCCGGTAAGAATCGCTGTCCACACAATCGCCGTTATGCCACAACTCCTCCGGCGAGAAATTTTCGGCGATAAACTTAAGACCGTTCATGTGATCTGCGTCCGGATGGGAGAGGACGAGGGTGTGAATCCGGGCTATCTTCCGCCGCCAGAGGTAAGGGGCTACAACCATTCGGCCGACGTCAAAATCGCTCAGTACAAATCCGCCGCCGTCGATCAGCATGCGCTTCCCCCTTGGAAATTCCACAAGGGCCGAGTTGCCCTGGCCCACGTCGAGGTAGGTGATGCGAAGGTCCCGCCTCAGGGTGGTCTCGTGGATCCAGTACCCGATGTCTGCAGCCAGGACCAGACAGGAAGCCAGGAAGAGGATGCGGAAACGGCCTTTAAGGCTGAAGACGCCGAAGACAATAACGGCATAAAGGACCGCGACCTCGAACCGGTTTGGACTGATGACCCATACGGCGGAGGCGGCGGGCTCGGAGAGGAACCGGGCCACCGCCTCCATGCCGGCCGCGCCCAGGGCCGCGCCTTGAAGGAGAAGGTCCGCCAAGGCGGGGAAAAACGGAAACACAAGAGCGGAGAGTAGTCCGAGAGGAAGGACCCACAGCCCAAGGATTGGTGTTGCAGCGAGGTTGGCCGGCAGCGAGACAAGGGGAATGCGGTGAAAGTAGTAGGTCGTGAGTGGGAGGAGGAAAAAGAATGCGGCCAGGGTGACTGCGGTAAGTCCGGATGCGTATCTGGCAGACCGTCTCAAAAGGGCGGGAGAGTGATCACCGTTTTCGGACGTTTTGTGAATACGCCGGTCCATAGCCGGTGCAAGCCAGAGTATGCCCGCCACCGCGGCGAACGACAGCTGAAACGAGATAGTAAACAGGGCGTCCGGGTTCACAGCCAGAATGAGCAGGGCCGCCAGGCATAGAATGCTCCACACCTCCTTTTCCCGGCCCAGCATTATGGAAAAAAGAAAGGCAAGCACCATTATCAGGGCACGCTGGGTGGAGACGTGGAAGCCCGCCACCAGCGCGTAGGTCGTCACCGGGACGCAGGTGATCAAAGCGGACGCCTTTCGCACGTCAACTGCCAGGAGAAGGCGGTAGGAGCGTGAGAGGATCCAGCGAATCGCGTTGAAGGCGAGCCACGCCACGAGTCCCACGTGAAGGCCTGAAACAGCAAGCACATGGGCAAGGCCGGCCGCCTGAAAAGCTTCCCGGAGAGGGGGCGCAATTCCCTGTTTTTCTCCCAGGATCAGTGCCTGGAGAAGGCTGTTTTCCGGATGCGGGAGGGTGTTTTGGATCCATCTCCTGAGAGGTCCCCTTATTTCCTCCAGGAAGTCGCCCGTCTTTCCCAGTGTCCCCGGACCCATGAGCACCACGCGGCGTCCATCCGATATTGACGCCGCACAGGAATAACCTTGAATCCTCATGGCCGACTCGTAGTCGTAGGAGCCAGGGTTGTTGAAGTTCCGAAAGGGTCGCAGCCGCGCAGGAAATCGAATCTTATCTCCCGGGCTGAGATCCGGGGCTTGCCCGTAAATCGTGACGTACACCCTCTCGCCGGGTGAGTGGGCCGGATGGCCGGAAAACACGCGGTCAACTCTCACCGCCGCACGCGTCATGTGAGCCCGGTGACGAGGCGGTTCCAGAACGGTCCCTTCCATAGTCACCTGCATCCCCGGGACTGCGGTCGAGTGAAGAAGCCGTTCCCCTGAACGTTTGTGGAGGGTGAGGAGTGTCCCTGAGAAAAAAAAGAGTGCAAGGACAGCGTAGAACCCAGGCCTGCCGTAAGGAAAGGCTATGGCCGCCGCCATGAGAGGAAGGAGGACGAGAACGGTCAGTATGATGGGGCGTGACTGGTCGGTTCCGGAAAAGGCGCTCGCCGCCAACACCCCCAGCGTAAACGCCGTGAGGACGGGAACCAGCGGCCGCCGGGCCATGTCAGGTCTTTTCCCTCCAGATCCGGGCCCCAAGTCGCCGGAACTTGGTCTCCAGCGACTCATAACCCCGATCCAGGTGATAGATCCTTCGGACCTCGCTGACACCTCCCCGCGCCACGAGACCGGCAAGTATAAGTGAGGCGCTTGCGCGCAGGTCCGTGGCCATGACAGGCGCAGGGAGCAGGTGTTTCCGCCCCCGCACGATGGCCTGGTTGCCGTTGATCTCGATATCCGCGCCCATTCGCTTGAGTTCGCTTACGTGAATGAATCGGTTCTCGAACACGGTTTCCTTTATGATGCTGGAGCCTTCGGCAACCGACATCAGCGCCATGAATTGGGCCTGAAGGTCGGTGGGAAAGCCGGGAAAGGGCATGGTTTTGATGTCCACGCTGAGTCGGGAGGCAGGCCCCTTCACGTGAAGCCTGCTCTCCTCGATCTCAACCTCCGTTCCCACCGCCCGGAGCTTCTCTATCACGGCGCTGAGATGCTCCGGCCTGCAACTGTCGATGAGGACGTCCCCACCTGTCATTGCGGCGGCGATCATAAAGGTCCCGGCCTCGATTCGGTCCGGGATGATCGTGTGTCTTGTGGGGTTGAGGGTGCTGACTCCATCGATCACCACGGTGTCGGTGCCGTCGCCCTCAATTCTCGCTCCCATTGTACGAAGCGCGTCCGCCAGGTCGCTCACCTCGGGTTCCCGCGCGGCGTTTTTCAGAACCGTGCGTCCTTCGGCAAGCACCGCCGCCATCATGATGTTCTCGGTCCCCGTTACCGTCGGGATGTCGAAAAAGACCTGCGCCCCTCGAAGGCGGTCGGCCCGGGCTTGTATGTCTCCGCCGTCCAGGTGCATATCGGCGCCCATGGCGGTCAAGGCCTTCAGGTGAAGGTTGACGGGGCGCGCCCCTATGGCACAGCCGCCGGGAAGCGATATCCTGGCGCGGCCCAGTCGCGCGAGAAGCGGGCCTAAGAGCAGGATGGAGGCCCGCATGGTGCGAACGAGGTCGTAGGGTGCCTGGCCCTCCCTGAGGTTGGATGTGTCCACGATCAGTCCATCCTCATTACGGTCAAAGTCCGCCCCCATCCCTGACATTATCTCCTGGATTGTTTTTATATCTTTCAGGCGGGGGATCCCTTGAAGCGAGTGCTTGCCTCCGCAGAGTAAGCATGCTGCGATGATGGGAAGGGCCGCGTTCTTGGCACCGCTCACTTGAACCCGGCCCTGCAGGGAGCCTCCTCCTTCGATCAGAATCTTGTCCATGATGTGTCCCCGGGCGACATAGCAGATTGAGAGGTGGCAGACATCAAGGTTTTTGTGTCATAGTGTCATCCTATTCTCTTTCGATCCCGATCCCGATTTCGATTATCCTGACAATCGAGGTAGATCAAGGGGCATTCCCCTTTACCGGCACCTGTGGTAAAGGAACCAAGGCGGGGCCGGATCGATCTGGCAAACGTATTACAGGTGTTCCCGCGGGGTCAACGCCAATTAGGCGGAGGGCGTCATGAAAGAGCGATTTCTGGCGGACTGCATGCTTGGCAGGTTGGCCAAGTGGCTTCGCATTCTGGGATACGACACCCTCTATTACCGAAGCCGTGGCAAAGGGGTTACCAGTCCTCCTGATTCCTTAGGTGACCGCAGGTTCCTCACCCGTCGCCGTGCCTTCTTGAAGGATGTCCCCGGCTGCGTGTACATTCGATCGGACCATGTCGGGGAACAACTTTGCCAAATGGTGGAAGAAGGGTTTATTCATCCTGACCCTGAGAAGGGCTTCCGGCGGTGTTCCTCATGTAATAACGAATTAGTGGAGTCAGATCCGGAGGATGCGAGGGACTTTGTCCCTGAATATATTTTTTCCCGGCACAGCGGAGAGCTGTTATGGTGTCCTTTGTGCAAAAGGCATTACTGGCACGGTACGCATTGTGATCGGATGCGGACTCAGTTGGAGGTTTGGGGGGTGTTAACCGGGCAAGAAACATCGCTTGAACGTGAATAGAGACCGTTCTTTTGTAGGGTTGGATATTCGAAGAATGAGATTCAGCAACACGGGAAGGGGGCGGGATGAGTAGATACATCCCACCGGCCATGTTATTTCCCCATGCCCCCTTCGCGCGATGCTGTAAAGACGGGCTGTTGGAGCCCTTGCCGCTTTTACTTCTTTGAGGCGGCCTTTTTCTTTGGAGCGACTTTCTTCTTCGGGGCGGCCTTTTTCTTCGGAGCGGCTTTCTTCTTCGGAGCGGCCTTCTTCGCTTTTTCCGCCGCCTTGGCCTTCTTCAGCTGTGTCTCCAGCTTCTTGATGTTGGCCTTGGTTGCCGTGACTTCCTTGGTGGCCTTTTGCAGTTTTTGCTTCTGCTGTTTCAACCGAAACTGGATTTGCTTGGCGGTGGCCATACGCCCTCCTTTCATGCTGGGTGGATAATAAGAAGTGTCTTGCAAGTCGCAATTACATGAGAACAGATGAAAAGTCAAGAAAATATATGTGATGATGAGTGAATTAATAGAAAGACGTGTTTACTGATGTCGCATCTCTTGTTCTCATTGTGTTGTCACCGGAAGGAATGGATTAATGATATAGGATTCATAGTCGGGTTATAGAAAGAAAAGAGGACAAGACACGACAAACATTCCAATCAGGGCGGATCGGCGAAGCAGGGTTATGGTGGCCACGATATGGGAAGCATCCACCGTGGTCTGCCCATTACCAAGGTAGGGCTTGTATATTTCGATTCCGCTGTAACTGGTGGGCCCTCCGAGGCGGACTCCGAGGGCCCCGGCGGCGAAGCTCTCGGCATGGCCGGCGTTGGGGGAGTCATGCTCGAGCCTGTCCCTCAAGGCAATTCGAACGCCGCTTATGGCCTGGAGCCCGGATATGGCGGCCCCCAGAAAGAGCAGGGGAATGGACAGCCTGGCCGGCAGGAAGTTCATGGCGTCGTCCGAACGAGCCCCGGCCCACCCGAACCTGTGATAGCGCGGGTCCCTGTATCCCACCATGGAGTCAAGGGTGGATACGGATTTGAAGATCAGGATGGCGCAGACAGCGGTCAGCGGGATCGGAAGGCCTGTGGCCCAAGCGACGGTCCCGCCCAAAAGAAGCCAGAACAGGGGGGACAAAAAGCCGTCCACGAAGTTCTCGGCCAGTGTTTCCACAGCGGCCCGTCCTATGCCCCAGCGGTCCAGTTCGTCCACGTCACGGCCCACCACTTTCGAAAGGGCCGAACGGGCGCCTTTGATATCCTCTGATTCCAGGCTCATCAGGATGGGCCGGGTATGGCGGAAGAGATCACCCAGGGCCAGGCAGGAGTAAATCATATATAGGTGAAACAGGAAAGCGGCCCAGTGATGTGTTCGTTCGATTAGAGAAGACACGAGGAGAAACCCGCCCACTGAGGTCCCGGTGACTGCAGCCGCCAGGATACATCCCCCCGCCTTTCCATCCAGTCCGGCACGCCTGAGAAGTCCTTCCAGGGTATTGATCCATCGGCCGATGAGCCGGATGGGATGAAGCCGGTATGCCGGGTCTCCCAGAATGAGGTCCATAAAAAAGGCGGCCATTGTCAGTACGGCCAGTTCGGTCATATCATCCTCTGGAAAGGGAGGACAGCCCTTCAATCAGCCGGGTGTTGTCTTCAAGCGATCTGACAGCCACCCGGAAGTAGTCCTTCTCGAGTCCGGGAAAGTTCCTGCAGTCCCTGACGTAGATCCCCAGCCCCAGCAGTCCTCGGATAAGCGAATCCAGGTCCGGTCCGTTATCCCAGCGGCAGAGCAGGAAATTTGCCCTGGAAGAGAATACGGCCAGGCCGTCCACTTTGAGCAATGACCGAAGGAGCCTCTCCCGTTCTTCCTCAACGAGCTTCAGGGTCTCACGTTCGTAGTCCTCACACTCCAGAAGGAGCGGGGCCACGGACTCGGACACGCTGTTGACCGTCCAGGGCTCTTTAAACTTACGGATTCTTTCCATGACCTCGGCGGCGCCGGTTATCCCGCCGAGCCGCAGTCCCGCCAGTCCGTAAAACTTTGTTAAAGAGTGTATGGTTATGACGTTCGGCGATATAGGAGGCACCGACATGCTTTCGGTTTTCCAGTCCTTAAGGAACGGCATGAAGGCCTCGTCCACTATGAGCCATTTTCGAGGGAAGCGTGCGGCCAGGCTGGAGAGCATCTCCCGCGGGAAGAAGGTGCCTGTGGGGTTGTTGGGGTTGCCGAGCCAAAGGGCCTCCGCGTTTTCGAGTGCCTCGGCCAGTCGCTCCTCGGAGAGCGCCTGAAAGCCCGTTTCAGGAGATAGCGGAATGCGGACTGTCTCCGCCCCGGCTAGGACCGAAGCACGGTAATAGTCGTGATAGGACGGCGTAACAATGGCCACCCGCCGCAGACCCAGGGCGCGCGGGATCAGGTAAATGAGCTCTGTGGAGCCGTTTCCTCCGAGAGCCTGGTCCACAGCCACGCCCGATTTCTTGCGGAGGAAGTGGGTGATGCCGTCGCCGTCCGGGCTGGGGTAGCGGTCTATGCCTTCCGCCAGCTCGCCCCAGCGGGTTCGCACGACATCCGGGCACCCAAGTGGGTTCAGGTTTACGCTGAAATCGATGACCCGCCTGGGTTTGACGGACAGGCGGTGGAAGTCACGTTCAGGGAGCCCTCCGTGCTGGTGTGTGAGATGCTGTTTCATTACGTCTCCGCCTTTCTCAGAAAAATCCCGGTACCGTATACCAGAGTGTAGCCGGTCCCGGCAAGACGCATGCGCACAGGAGCAGCAGCCCGGTCTCCAGGATTTCGTTGAGTGCGCCAAGAAGGTCCCCGGTGACGCCGCCGAACACCTTGCTGCAATGAACCGCAAAGAGCCTGGTGGCGGCCCATCCTGCGGAGAATACAATAAGTCCGGCCGTTCCCCAAGAGATGGAAAGTAAAAGCCCCAAGATCAGAGCAATAAACCTTCGCCGTCTCGAGGAGCCGTGGACAAAGGGCTCGCCCGTACCCGTGCCGCTCCGGGCGTAGGGGAGAATCGCGGCCAGTTCCACCATCATGGCCCTGGAAACGATCAGGGGAAGAAGAAGTATCCAGGGTGATTCAAAGACTATAATGCGTTCAAACGCAATCCATTTGGCAATAAGGTCCGTAATCAAAGCCAGTACCCCGAATGCCCCCAGGCCGGAGTCTTTCATGATGGCGAGGCGTGTTTCCCTGTCAGGCCGGCCTCCCAGTGCGTCCGCCCAATCCGCGAGACCGTCCATGTGCAGGCCTCGCGTGAGCAAGATCATGCCTGCAAGGAGCAGCACCGCGCCGCCGCCGGCCCAGTCTTTCATGATTAGTATCCAGAGTTGCCCCGAGAGGGCCAGGATCGCTCCCAGAAAGAGTCCGGCCACAGGAAACCAGGGCAGGGAAGAGGCGAAGTCGTCGCTTTCCCGGCCCGGCACCGGGAGGATGGTGAGCGTGCGAAGCGCCGTGATCAGGCCGTTGAGCATCATAGCGTGTCTCCATGTTTTCGGGTTGCTCCTTAACACATCAGACGCCTGGCGTTATGCCGGCTTCTGCGAATGTGGACATCTCGTTAAATACCTTTATCGCGCTTTCAAGGACCTGCATGGCCAGTGCGGCCCCTGTCCCCTCTCCCAGGCGCATGTCCAGGTTCAGGACGGGACGAAGGCCTTCCTTTTCGAAAAACACACGGTGTCCTCTCTCCACGGAGTGATGGCTGAATATGAGATAGCCTGTGACCGCCGGGTTTATGCGCATCGCGGCAAGCGCCCCTGCACTGGAGATGAATCCATCCACCAGGACGGCCATTTTCTGAAAGGCGGCCCCCAGGCACAGCCCGCAGATACCGGCTATCTCGAGGCCGCCCACGGCGGCAAGGGCGGAAACGGGATCCCCCAGGTCCCCGGCTGCACGCTTGAGCGCAAGCTCGATCACCCGGGTCTTGTGGGCCAGACCTTCGTCGTCGAGTCCCGTGCCCCGGCAGGTCACGTGCCGGGCCTCGGAGGGCAGTAGTGCTGCGAGCAGGGCCGAGGACGGGGTGGTATTTCCAATTCCCATGTCCCCCGTGGCAACAATGCTGACCCCGCGATCGTGGGCCGATCGGGCCATTTCAACTCCCACATCGATGGCCTTGTCCGTTTCCTCCCTCGACATGGCCGGCTCTCGAAGGATGTTTCCGGTCCCTCTTCGAACACATCGCTGGATCAGCCCCGGTGATCCTGGAAGCGGTTTCGCCATGCCGATGTCCACTACGTGGACTTCCGCTCCCGCGCACCGGGCAAGGACGTTGATGCCCGCGCCACCTGCAAGGAAGGTCTTTACCATCAAACCTGTGACCTCTTGCGGATAGGCGCTCACACCTTCATCAACCACCCCGTGGTCACCTGCAAAGACGAAGACGGCTTTGCCGGTGATGCCGGGTGATACGCTGCGGCGGATGGCACAATACCTGGCAGCCAGTTCCTCGAGAAGGCCCAGGCTTCGTTTAGGCTTGGTCAGTTGGTCCAGTCGTTTCCAGCCCGCGTCCAGGTATTCCTTTGAGACCGGTTGAATCCGGTCCGCAACCGATTTCCATTCCACGGTTTTTCCTCCCTGATCCAGTGTGTACAAAAGAAAACCCCATCCGGGTTCCTGATAACAGGACCCGGATGGGGTTATGGCGACTCCATCCTGACTCGTCCGGCAGGTCTTCTGGCTGACCCGCTCCACGCTCGCCTTCCCACCCCGCGTATCGGAGCAGTGGCTTTCCTCCCCGGTGCTTTTATCCGGGAGGTTGCGTGGATATGACTACACCCCTGAAGGTGTCGGGATCACAGCAACGGCCACCCTGCGGCGGGTTCTCACCGCCTTCCCTCTTGGCCCGCCCCTTGCCGGGGCCGGAACCGGACGCGTGTCGCCCCCAAAAGGGGCATTCACCAAAATAACATCTGCTGGAAAAACATAGCCTGCAGGCGATGGGTTGTCAACAACGGCCTGTATTTCATGTTTCCCATGCTCCTTGACAGGTTCAACTAAAAGAAGGACAATTACAAAATACCTGTGATCAGGTGGACCCAACGCCCCGGGTGGTCCCGGGCGGGAATTGTGTTTGAGGTTGAGCGTGACTGGGCGTCGGTTGAGCGCTCGTTCCTTTCAGCCGTAATCCCATAAGAGGAATAGAGGGCGAAATCGGGAAAAAGGAGGTGAAGAAAAGGAGCCCCTTCCGCCCTGAATCCAAACCCCATCGTTTTCGAAAGGAGGAAGGTCATGGCTGGAAGCACATACAAGATCATCGAACTGGTTGGAACCTCGGATACGTCTTGGGAAGAGGCTGTAAAGACGGCGGTTGGAACGGCCGGCGAGAGCCTCAAGGAGTTGAGAATTGCGGAAGTCACAAGGCTTGACGTCAGCATCGAGAACGGTAAGGTAAAAAATTTCAGGGCCAGGCTGAACGTGTCATTCAAGTATATGAAGTAGGCTTCCTGATCGCCTTGGACCCGGGGGCCTGCTCCCGGGTCCGATGCTTGTCTTCCACGGGAAGCAGGGCCTGCCGGAGAGAAAAATGGACGCTACGAAGAGAAAGCTGACCGTCCTCGACCAGATCGAGTCGGCCGACAAGGTGCGGCGAAAGATAGTCGACACCGCCAGCGTGCTCTATGCCAGAAAAGGATTCTCCGCCACCTCCATCGAGGAGATCTCTGAAGTCGCGGGCGTGAGCCTGCCCGTTACCTATCATTACGTGAAGAAAAAATCGGAGATCATGCGGCTGATAATGGAGGATGTGCTCGAAATTTTCCGGGAAAGCCTCACCCGGGAGATCGAGGACATACATGATCCGGAGGAGAAGCTGGTTATCGCAGTCATTATATATTTCCGAGTCCTGGACCGGCAAAAGGAAAAGGCCCTTTTAATCTACCAGAAGTCCCGTTCCCTGGATAAAGCCTCCAAGGCCCGTATAATGCAATTGGAGGAGGACGTGGTCCGTATCTTCGTTGATATCATCGAAGAGGGCATAAAAAAGGGCGTCTTCCGCGATGTGGATGTGGACCTGGTCGCTTATAACATCATGATGATGGCCCACATGTGGGTCCTCAAGAACTGGCATTTTCGAAAAAGACTCTCTTTGGAAAAGTATATCGACCTTCAGCTTCTCAATGTCCTTGCTCTGGTGCGCAAATAGGGCCTTTGCGAAAGAGGAGGGTGCACCTCTCTCCCGCCGTATCCGGCAGTAGATAAGTGATGGTTTTTTCCAGATACAAGCCTGCGTCGTGAACTGATCCACGGGCATCCTTCAGGCAGGTCTCCGAATTCATACCGGCGAATCCAACCAGCATTCCTCCTCGAGCCACGCAAGGCGCACACAAGATCACTGTGCTGCGAAGGCCGGACACGGCCCTTGCCGTGACCACGTCATAACCATGAGGCTGAAGGATGTTCGAAGATTCCTCTACCCGCCCTTGAAGGGCCTGGATCCCGCCCATCCCGAGGATTCGTACGGCCTGTTTCAAGAAGTGATACCGTCTGCGCGAGGGCTCCAGGAGGTCAACCCTAAGATCAGGACGAATGATCTTTAGGGGAATGCCGGGCAGGCCTGCGCCGCTGCCCACATCCAGCAGGCGGGCTGAGAAAGGGAGGAGCGGGGCAGGGACCAGGGAGTCGGCCAGGAGTTCGACCACCATTCGTTTTCGGGACCGCACACCCGTAAGGTTTGTGCGCCGGTTCCAGAGGCACAGCTCGTCAAGGTAGGCGAAAAGCCTTTTCAGATGGATTTCTTTGAGTTCCACCCCTAAAGCGCAAGCGGTGCTGATCAGAAGATCCTGTTCAGTCGGGTCCACCTCAACCTCCGCTTTACCGTAGTACGCCTTTGATCCCGGTTGAGTATTATGGGCGGGGGGGTATTTCCGCGACAAATACGATTCAAGTCAAAGGACCACTGTCTTGCGGATGATGCTGACGGCCTCCTGCGGCGTATCCACCATTGTAAAGATTTCGAGGTCCTCGGGAGATACCGCCCCGTGGTACACCAGCGTGTCCTTGAGCCAGTCCACCAGCCCCTTCCAGTAAGCGGTGTCCATAAGCACCACGGGAAAGGAGCGGATCCTGTCCGTCTGAATAAGTGTAAGGGCCTCGAAGAGCTCGTCCAGTGTTCCAAATCCTCCGGGCATGATCACATAGGCGACCGCATACTTGACGAACATGACCTTACGGACAAAAAAATAGCGGTATTCAAGCCGTATATTGGCAAAAGGGTTAGGCTGCTGCTCGTTGGGGAGCTGGATGTGCAGGCCCACTGATTTCCCCCCAGCCTCGGATGCCCCCTTGTTTGCGGCCTCCATGACACCCGGGCCTCCCCCGGAAATCACGTTGAACCCGTTCTGCACCAGAAGCCTGGCGGTCTCTTCGGTGGCCCTGTACGCCGGGCTCTCCGGGGAGGTGCGTGACGAACCGAAGATACTAACGGCCGGGGATACGTCCGGAAGGATGTCGAATCCCTCCACGAACTCGGCCATGATGTGAAACATCCGCCAGGTGTCCCTTATTGTCATGTCGTCTATGACGTGCTGCCTGTCGACCATGAAAGCCTCCTTTTATTCTCCTTCATTGACGCCGGCCTCATCGGGCTGTTTACCGGAGGACCAAAAATGCATTGATTTTTCCACCATTCTTTGCTTTGTTCATCAGTGGGAAGGGGCACATCTTATGTCCGCCCTCCTGGGGTGTCAAGACGCCGTCACTGAGGTTTAAAAATCGGCGGCTCTTTCGGAAACCGAACTCACCGAACCTGCAGGTGAGTTTTTTGCTTGCATGTTCAAACCTTACCTGTGTCCGCAAGGCAGGCTCCATAGGCACGGGCGGGGCCTTCAGAGTTCCCCGAAAGGCTCCCGACTGTCGTATTGTGAGCAACGAACGCCCCGAGACGAGTCGATCGGAGAGATGACGTGGAGCTGAAAAGGGTTAACAGATCGAACATCTTCGACATTCTGGACCTTGAACCTAAGCCATGGCAGGATGACTACCTGATCATGTAGTCCAGCCAGTGCCGAGGCTTTGTGACGGATCCGGATTGGTCCGCTGAGGTCCAATGACCTCCGAGCGCGAGTATAATTATGTAATCCGGGACGGTTCGGGCCCCGGGGTTCATGTGAGGGATTGGATATGGAGCGAGTAGCCAGGGTTACTGAGATTATTGCGGGATCGCCGGTCAGCTTTGAAGAGGCCATCAAGGCGGGCTTTGAAAGAGCCAACACCACACTGCGCAACATTACCGGAATGCGCGTGATCGAACAGCGGGTCTCGGTGGTGGATGGAAAAATTGCCGAATACCGTGTGCGCATGGAGGTCATTTTTGTCCTGGAGACGTGACCTGCGCAGGCCTGGTTGTCAGAACCTGGGTTTCTGAGAAGGCTTCACCGAATGATCCCCGCAGGTGAGCGCCAAGGTCAAGAGGAGTGAATTGACAGGTCTTGTGAAAACTGGAACGTGGCGGAAGATATGGCGGATATTAAGCTGAGACGGGAAAGGTGCAAGGGATGCGGTCTCTGTGTGATCGCATGCCCAAAGGGTGCGATTCGGCTTGGGAAGCGAATCAATCGTTCAGGCTATCACACCATGGAAGTCGGAGAAGCGGGTTTATGCAACGGCTGTGCACTCTGCGCAGAGATGTGTCCCGATGTGGCCATCATGGTTTTCAAATGAATCAGGCGGGCCTTAGCACCGCCGAATCAGGAGGGCCGTAGTTGTCAAGGTCAAGGACGCTTTTCGTTAAGGGAAACGAGGCGATCGCCATGGGCGCGATCGAGGCGGGATGCCGGTTCTACTTCGGATATCCCATCACTCCCCAGAACGATATCCCCGAGTACATGTCAAGGCACCTGCCGGAGACGGGAGGGACCTTCATTCAGGCCGAGAGCGAGATCGCATCGATAAACATGCTAATGGGGGCGGCTGCCACCGGTGCCCGGGCGATGACCTCTTCGTCCAGCCCGGGGATCAGCCTCAAACAGGAAGGTATTTCCTACCTCTGCGGGAGCCAGATTCCCGGGGTAATAGTCAACATGAGCCGGAGCGGGCCGGGCCTGGGCGGTATATCTCCTTCACAGGGAGACTACTTCCAGGCCACCAGGGGAGGGGGACACGGGGATTACAGGACCATAGTTCTGGCCCCTCACTCGGTCCAGGAATGCTATGACCTCACCATGAGGGCCTTTGACCTGGCGGACCGTTACCGCAACCCCGTGATTGTCCTGGGGGACGCCCTGCTGGGGCAGATGAAAGAGCCTTTGAGGCCCCGCAAGCACCGCGCAAAGACACCGGAAAAGGAGTGGATTCTCAGCGGCGCGCAGGGTAGAGACCCCCGTCTTTTAAAATCGCTGTATCTCAATGAGGGCGAGCTTACGGAGCACAACTGGATGCTTTACCGGAAGTACCGTCGCATGCGCCGGGAGATCCGTTTCGAGCCCTTTCACTTGGAAGACGCCAGGCTAGTGGTTGTGGCGTTCGGCTCCGTGGCGCGCATACTGAAGAACGCCGTCGCCATGTGCAGAGAAAAGGGAATGGCAGTGGGGCTGTTTCGGCCCATCACGCTCTACCCTTTCCCAAGGACCGCGTTGCGCAAGCTCTCAGGACGGGTGAAACGATTCATGGCCCTTGAGCTCAGCACCGGGCAAATGGTGGAAGACCTGGAGCTGGCCGTAGGGCCGGATGCAGTGGATTTCTACGGCAGGCCCCCCGGATCCATCCCCTCCCCGGATGAGCTGTATAAAGAAATCCGCAAAGTATATCGAAAAAGGATCAAATAGATGAAACAGGTGTTCAAGAGGCCCAAGGCCCTCACAGATGTCCCGTTTCACTTTTGCCCGGGATGCCACCACGGTATCATCCACAGGCTGGTGGGGGAGTGCATCGACCGTTTCGGGGTGCAGGAGCGGACCATAGGGGTGGCTTCGGTGGGTTGCTCTGTCTTTCTTTACGACTATTTTGACGTGGACGTGCTGGAGGCTCCCCATGGGCGCGCGGCGGCCGCCGCCACTGGGATCAAACGGGCCCGTCCGGGAAGCTTCGTTTTCACATATCAGGGAGACGGGGATCTTGCCGCCATCGGGACCGCGGAGGTCGTCCACGCGGCCAATCGAGGCGAGAGGCTCACAGTGGTCTTTGTGAACAACGCCGTTTTCGGCATGACCGGCGGCCAGATGGCGCCCACCACCCTTCTCGATCAGCAGACCACCACCACGCCGTTCGGCCGGGACGAGGTAGTGAACGGATACCCGATCCGTATGGCGGAACTGATGGCCGGACTGGCCGGAACCACCTTTGTGGCCAGGTGTGCCGTGGACACGCCCAAAAACCTGATGCGCGCAAAAAAGTGCCTGGACAAGGCCTTTGAGGCGCAACTGGAGAATCGTGGATTCGGGTTCGTGGAATTCCTTTCCGCCTGTCCTACGAATTGGAAGATGACCCCGCAACAGGCCAACAACCACGTAACAGAGGTCATGATCCCCTATTACCCTCTGGGCGTGTTCAAGGAAGAAGGGGGGCTCGATTGAGGGAGAATATGTACTTCGACAGCATCATAGCGGGCTTCGGCGGACAAGGGGTCCTGCTGATGGGCAACCTCCTCGCCTATGCCGCCATGGAGGAGAAAAAAAACGTCACCTATATGCCTGTTTACGGTGTGGAGATGCGCGGCGGGACGGCGAATTGCACGGTTGTGGTTTCTGATCGGGAGATCGGATCACCCATAATTCAGAGCCCGGTCTCGGCGGTGGTGATGAACCTGCCCTCACTTATCAAGTTCGGTCCGCGCGTAAAGAAAAAAGGCCTTCTTTTGGTGAACACCTCCCTCGTGCCTGAAGAAGAGATTCGCGTTCAGCGGGGGGACTGCCTTCGAGTGCCCGGTCTCGAACTCGCGGTGGAAGCGGGCAACGAGAGGCTTGCCAACATGGTGATACTGGGAGCCCTGGTGGAGAAGAGCCGTGTAGTGAGCCGGAAAGCACTGAAGAAAGCGCTTTACCCGGCTCTGGATGTGCGATATCATAAAATGATACCGGCCAATCAGAAAGCCATGGACATAGGAGCGGATTTCGTGAGAAACGGCGGGCGGCTCTGAGCGGGGCCGGTTGTCAAGACTGTAACGGACAGGGTGTGAGCCATGACGGAGAAGAGAGACAAGGCGGGTCAGACCGAGGGGTACGAGGATTTCTTAGGGGAGATCAGCCAGGAATCCGCCATGAAGGACAAAGAGATTGACTTCATGGAAAGCATTGGGTCCGGGGCGCCTTCCGCGGATGAAGAACTGGTCAACGTTGGAGCCCGCGTCAGGGATGTGCGTGAGCGGAGGGGGTTGAGCCTTCGGGATATCGTCCAGAGAACCGGTATTGATGAGGCTACGCTCGCAGGCATCGAGGACGGTGATATTGCTCCCCCCCTCGGCATTATCATAAAGCTCGCCAAGGCCCTGGAAATGAAGATGGGGTATTTCATCTCCGGCGAACAGAACAAACCTTTCACCATAGTGCGACACAACGACCGGCGTGTGGTCTCGCGGCACGATTCCCAAAAAGGGGAGCAATACGGATACGAGTTCGAATCACTGGCCCCCCATAAGAGAGACCGGCACATGGAACCCTTCCTGGTGACCCTGGACCCTGCTGAGACCGAGGAGGAACGGTCCGCTCATGACGGCCAGGAGTTCATTTTCGTCCTTCAGGGCCGGATGGAGGTCCGGCTGGGAGAGGAGATTCATATACTGGATCCCGGAGATGCCATCTACTATGATTCCACGGTGCCTCACCTGGTGAAATGTCATGGGGATAAGAGCACCAAGATACTCGCCGTACTTTACGCCGAAAAATGACATGCCTGCGCACACCTGATAAACAGGGCCGGCCATGATGAGGAGAGGCCATGATCGCCTTTGACCTGGAATGCTCGGGGGGACACAAGTTCGAGGGATGGTTCCAGGATCTAGCCTCCTTTGAGGAGCAGAACAAGAAGGGCCTTTTGACGTGCCCTTATTGTGAAGACACCAAGGTGCGGCGGGTCTTGTCACCGGTAGCCATTCGAAGTTCGAGCAGACCGGCGGCCGTCCCCCGGGGAGAAACGGCGATCGACTATCAGAAACTCGCCAGGGAGGTGGTTCACTACATCAACCGTAATTTCGAAAATGTGGGAACGGATTTTACTGCCGAGGCATTGAAGATGCACTACGGAGTGAAGGAGAAGCGAAATATCCGCGGGGCTGCGACCGGCGAGGAGGAACAGGTCTTGAGAAAGGAAGGGATCGAGTTCTACAAGCTGCCGGTGTTAAAGACGGAGGACGATGATTCCAACTGATTGGAGTTTTCCAGAAGAAAGCCTGTAGAAGGGGGCAGGCCCGGTTGGGACTGCCCCCTTCTGTCAGGATGATATGATAGCTGCGATCTACATGAGGCCCAGCTTGAATTTCATGGAGCTGAGCGTGTTCTTCATGAGCATGGTTATGGTCATGGGGCCCACCCCGCCGGGAACCGGGGTGATGTAGCCGGCGATCTCCACAGCCGCGTCAAAGTCCACGTCGCCGCGCAGAATCGCCACCTTCTTGCCGGTCTTTTCGCTGACCTTCTCGCCGACGCGGTTCACGCCCACGTCGATCACGCAGGCCCCGGGCTTGATCCACTCGGGTTTGACAAGGCCGGGGACGCCGGCTGCCACGATGAGGATGTCGGCCCGCTTGCAGTGAGCCGCGAGGTCCTTGGTCCGGGTGTGGACTATGGTCACGGTGGAGTTGGCGCCCGGGCCCTTCTGGACCATCATGTTTGCAATGGGTTTACCCACGATGTTGGACCGGCCTACAACCACCACCTCGGCGCCGCTCGTCTCCACACCGGAGCGAACGATCATCTCCTGGATCCCTGCGGGGGTGCAGGGAGCGAACTTGACTTCGCCGCCGCCGATCATTAGGCGGCCCACATTGACAGGATGGAAACCGTCCACGTCCTTGTCCGGGTCGATGGCGTTTAAGACCTTTTTTTCATCAATGTGCTTGGGCAGAGGGAGCTGAACCAGGATGCCGTGAATGCTGTCGTCCTTGTTGTACTTGTCGATCAGGGCGAGCAGGGCTTCCTCGGAAATGTCTTCAGGCTGGTTGTCCTGGACTTCCTTGAAGCCCAGCCGTTCCGCGGTCTTGATTTTTAGGGTGACGTATGAGATCGACGCAGGGTTTTCGCCGACCAGTATGGTCACGAGCCCGGGTACAGTTCCGTGCTTTTCCTTCAGCTTGGCCACTTCCTCTCCGACTTCCTCGAGGATTTCCTCGCGGATATCCGTTCCTTTGATCAGTTTTGCGGTCATGTCTCCATCTCCTTTCCTTCAAGTTTTCGTGCGGGGGTTCGCCGGTTCAAGGCTTGATGGGCTCGTAAAGGCGCTTTATACCTTATCTCTCGCAAAGACGCCAAGAACGCCCGGGGAAAGAAAACAACGTTGTTTTGAAAAACGGGCTCTTTTGACAGTCATCAAGCTTGAGTAAAAAACAATAATTCTGCGGCAGTGGATAGCATAAAGCCGGGATTTTTTCAAACGTTATATTGCGCTCTTTATAGGACAAGGTCCGGATCGAAAAGCCGAAGGAGCGGCGGCGTGGGGCTAATGATCGGGTTGAGTGTCAGGCGCCTTTCTTCAAGTCTCCTTTTTCATGCCAGCCGATCCGGGCCTCGGGGACTGCATCCACGCCGGCGGAGTAAGGCTTGATGTCCAGCAAAGGAGAGTCGTCCAGGGCGTCCAGCCATCGAACTTTTAGAAAACGCCCTTTTCGCTCGACGAGTTCCACGGTGCAGAGCCCGATGGGGTTGGGGCGGTTAGGGGATCTTGTAGCGAAGACACCGTGAATTTCCGGCCCCCAGGGGGTTCGGTTCTGAAGCCGTCTCCGATCCCCCTGATGCTGAAGATAGAGCACGATCAGGTGCGAGCAGGTCTCCACGTCCTTAAGGCCGGGCTCAAAGTTCTCAAAGACTTCCAGGGTGCTCAGTTCGTCACTGTGCCTGCCCTGAAAAGGGGCGTCTTTACTCTCCTTGTATGTGGAGCGGACTTTGCCGATGGGGACAAGCTTATAGTCTTTCGTGGGCATCTCAATCCTCCTTCAAGCGAAAGCATAGACCAGAGGGGCCGGGAACACAACAGGGCCGATTTAGGTTTCACCACTTGCTTTTTATCTGCATTCCTTTATAGTTCACCTGCTCTTCGCATTTATCTGAGGTTTCCTTGTCTTATTGAAATTAATAACAGGTTTTTCCACCAAATTCCCAAAGATCGCAACTACAATTAAATCAAGGGTTTTCTTGGCGTCTTTGCGTGAAAAAGAAGCGGTAATATGGTGAGCAAAAGAACATGAAACCATCAGGAATCATCACCCTGACAACGGATTTTGGATGGAAGGACCCCTATACAGCCGCCATGAAGGGGATCATCCTTTCGATTTATCCAGGGGCCGTTCTTGTTGACGTGACCCATGACATATCGCCCGGCTCCATTCGAGAGGCAGCGGATACCCTCCTCCAGTCGGTACCCTGTTTTCCGGCCGGAACCGTGCATGTGGGGGTGGTGGATCCTGGGGTGGGCACACAAAGACGGGCTATCGCAGCGGAGTCAGGCGGGCGGTTCCTGGTGGGGCCTGACAACGGTCTGTTCTGGCCTCTTTTCAGTCAGGATGTGGAGAGCCGCGTGGTGCATCTTCGTGACGAGCGCTTCTTTTGCAGGTCTGTGAGCAACACCTTTCACGGGAGGGATGTTTTCGCCCCGGTAGCCGCCCACCTGGCCGCCGGCAGTGAGCTGGAGGAGATGGGGGATGTAATCAAAAATCCAGTCAGGCTTGATGTGAGCCGGCCCCGTCTGGAAGACGGTGCCCTGCTCGGCGAGATTACCAGGGTCGACAGGTTCGGCAACCTGGTGACGAACATCTCCCGGGATGATCTGGCGGCCTTTCTTCGTGGGAGAGACCCCCGGTTTCAAGTCGGTGACCTGGAAGTGAGAGGCCTTAAGGCCTGCTATGGGGACGTCCAGGCAGGGGAGACCCTGGCGCTGATCGGAAGCACCGGTTGTCTGGAGATTTCCGTGAATGGGGGGAGGGCCTCGGATATGGCGGCACCGGGGCCGGGAGAGGTGCCTCCGGGAATGGAGGTCCGGGTAACAGCCGGTGATTGAGCCCTCGCACGTGCGGGGATGCCTGCTCAGCCCTCTTCTTTGCTCTCCTCCAGTTTCAGGAGATATTCCTGCCACTCCACGGGAAGAAGATACTTTTTCCTGCTGTTGCAATCCCTGCAGGCCGGTACCACATTCCCCTTTGTGCTACGGCCGCCCCTGGCCAGCGGGACGACGTGGTCCATGGTCAGGGCTGAGCGTCCCACGGTCCTGCCGCAGTAGTGACAGACCCCCGGCTGGACCCGGCGGTCCCACCAGGCGGTTGCCCTCAGGCGTCGTGCCTTGT
>CAYVDE010000022.1:0-36288 GCA_964450535.1 uncultured Desulfobacterales bacterium | reverse complement strand
TGGGCGGAAGGTTTTCATCCAGCCTGATCCGGTGATTAAGGGAAACAAAGTATTTAGCGGAAGACACGGCATCGCTCCGGGAAGATATGGACAAATTCAATCCTCGCGCATGAAAATCCGGTCAGGCTGCGGGGGCCGGGGACTTCCTCCGCTCCCTCCGCTTCCGGCCGCCACTAACCTCAACGTCTTTCCTCTGAAATCCGGCGTCTTTGTTTTATTGTTGGCAGGCTTCCCGGTTTTTCGCAAAGTATTTTCACGGTAAAAAAGATTTGAAGACAGCGCGCGGGCTGGTTTCTGAAGACTGTATTGCATAATTCGTCCAAAATGCGTATTAGTGTTTCTCAAATCTTCCCGCCGCGACCTTGTTCCGGGCGGGTGTTTTCTATCACGACGGGCCTCTGCGTGCAAGAAGACCGGGGATAACAGATGCGCCTCGATACTCTCAGATCCGGATTCAAGAAAACCATATTCAGCCTGGCGGCGATACTGCTTGGGTTGATCGTGGTCCTGGGGGCCGCGGAATGTGTGTTAAGGCTCACTCAAACCACGCCCTATCATCGAAACGCCCTTAATGCCTTTCATATGCCCGATCCCTACCTTGGCTGGCGAGGGTTGCCCGGGTTCACCGGGGTCTTTGCGCGGGAGGCTTTCAAGGCAACCATTTCCATCGATGAGATGGGTTACCGGAAAAGGGAGTCCGAAGTCCAGCCCCTTCCCGGGGCGGAGAAGACCGTCTTTCTGGGGGACTCGTTCGCCTGGGGATGGGGAGTCAGCCAGGGCGAGCTGTTCAGCGACGTGCTCCAGGACCTTGTCGGTCCCCGTCACGACGTTATCAACCTGGGCATCAACACCTTCGGAACGGTCCAGGAGTGGATCCAGCTGGAGAGGGAAGTTATACCCATGAGGCCCGCCAGGGTAGGGGTCCTGGTCTATGAGAACGACTTCGAGGACAACCTGAACGGGCGCGGAGACACCAGGCCCTACTGCAAAGTGGAACAGGGCAGGGTGGTGCTCGAGAACATCCCCATCGCCAACCCCATCGGCGGGGGCCTGAGATCCATCACGAGGCATTCATATGCCCTAACTCACCTGCGCTACTACCACAACATTTTTAAGGAACACACTGACGCGGCTCGAAGGAATTTTAAGAGGTGGAGGCAGAAAAAGCGCAATAGCCCCGAAAAGAATCAGGTTTCATCATCCGATATGGAAGAGGCCGGAGAAGGATCCTCCATGGAAAAGGCGGTCATGGTATTCGATTACGCACTCTCCAACATGGAGCGGCGGTGCCGGGAAAACGGGATCGATTTTTTCGTGGTCTACGTTCCCAGGGGAAAAAACATCGCATCGGACATGCCTGAGTATGAACACATCCGTATTGTCCGGCAGGCATGCCGGCGGCATGGCATACCCCTGGTGGACCTGATGCCGGAATTCATGTCCAGGGTCACAGGGAGGAAGGGGGAGCCCTTGTATTTCCGCCGCGACCTCCACTGGACACCGGACGGGCACCGTCTGGCGGCCGAGATAATTTACGAAAACTTCTGGATTCCGGCCTCCGCCGGAATGACGCCCTAGGGAACTCTTGCGAGGCCGTTCACCATACCCGCTCTTGCTCCTTTGCGCCCTTCTCTTCTGGCCGGGTTGCGGCCCCAAGGCCCCTCCCCGCGTCGAGCGCATTCCGGTGGTCCCTGAAGCGCGGGTCACTGAGACCGGACACGCGGTTCAGTTGGGGGCCTTTTCAATCCTTGAAAACGCCGTCCGCCTGGCGGATCGGCTCAAGGGCCTGGGAGAGGACGTCTATTATTTTCGAGACGAATCCGGCCTGTACAAGGTCAGGCTCGGAGACTTCCCGACCCGGCAGGAAGCCCTCAATAAGGTAAAAAGGCTGGTTTCCGAAGGGATCGTCGATGATTACTTCATCGTCGGTCCTGAAGACTATGCCCTGGCCAGGGCGCGGATTCACGGCTCTTATATCTTAAGGGCGGAGATAGTGCGCACGGCGGAGAGCTTCATCGGCCTCCCATACCAGTGGGGCGGAACCTCACCGGAAAAGGGCTTCGACTGCAGCGGGTTGGCCATGGCTGTTTACCAGATGAACGGGCTCAATATCCCCCGCACTTCAGCGGAGCAGTTCGCGCGGGGTCGCGCTGTTTCACTGAGGAGTCTCGAGAAGGGGGACCTGGTCTTCTTCGCCGTCAATTCAGGCGGAAAGATCAGCCATGTGGGCCTTTATACGGGCCGCGACAGCTTTATTCATGCTCCCGGTGCGGGCAAAAGCATCCGGATTGATTCCCTCTCGAGCGGGTATTACAGCAAACGCTTCATCGGGGCCAGGACCTACCTCTGATTGAGCAGACCCAGCACCTGATCGATGTCGTGTTCAGTGTGCCCCGCGTTGATCTGGAAGCGGATGGTCTCGTCTCCTCTCGGGACGACCGGAAAAGTCAGGCCCACCGCCAGCACACCGCCCTTGAAGAGCCGGTCCACCAGCCTGTGGGTGGCGTTGGTATCCCGAACCATTAGGGGGACGACGGGGTGCGGTCCAGGAATGGATTCCAGGTTGAGCGCCGAAAGCCCCTCGCGGAACTGTCTGGTCCTCTGTTTCAAAAGGGAAAGCCGCGCTCTCCCCTCCGGTCCGTCTGCAATCTCAATGGCCTCCGACGCCGCCGCGCAGTCCCCCACGCTGAGAGGATTGGTATATATGTAGGTGTCGGCCTTTTGCCTTATGGCCTCGATCACGGTGGGACCGGCGGCTGCAAAACCGCCGTTGACCCCGAAGGCCTTTCCAAAGGTCCCTATGATCACGTCGGGAGAAGCGCCCGTGAACTCGGCCGTCCCACGCCCGGTCTCCCCGTAAGCACCTATACCGTGGGAGTCGTCCATCATGGTTATGATCCCGTCCTTGAAACGGTCGTGGTGTCTCGCCGCAATGCCCGCGATGCGGTCCGCCGGTGCGAAGTCCCCTCGCATGCTGAAGATGCCGTCGAACACGACAACAACGCGTTCAATCCCCTCGGGTATGCTCTCCACGGCCCGTTCAAGGGCCTCCATGTCGTTGTGCGGATAGATCGCCTTGTTTTCTCCGGGCACGTTGGCGATGCGCATGGCGCGGATGATGCAGTTGTGATTGAGTTCATCTCCGATCCAGTATGTCCTCTTGTGGGTGATCGCAAGCGCCACGCCGCACACGGTCGTGTACGCGGAGTTGAAGATCTTGGCCGAGGGTTTGTCCATGAAGCGCGCTATCCGCTCTTCCAGTTTGACGTGCTGGATAAAGGTCCCGTCTATGAACCTGACGGCCCCGGGACCGGCCCCGAGTTCGCCGGTGGCCTCATGGGCCGCTTCAATGACCCTGGGGTGGTTGGACAGGCTGAGATAGCTGTTGGAGTTCATTCTCAGAAATTCCCCATCCAGGCCCTGAAGCCGATAACGGGGCCCGCTCTTGCCCCCGGGGGGGATGTAATCGACTATGACCCGCTCCGGGGCCTTGGCCCTTCCCTCGGAATGCAGGTCTTCCAGGTCCTGTTTCAGCGCTTCATCAAGCCTGTCCAGTGCCATATCCCAACTCCTTTTTTACATAAACGCCTGACATACATCACGTAACAGAGGCCCCTACCTCCACAGACCACCGACACGAATCACGAGCACGAATCACGGTCCTCATCCTATCCCTCCACCCAGTCCAGCACCACCTTGCCGGAACGGCCGGATCTCATCACTTCGAAACCCTGTTCGAACTCCGTGTAAGGGAACCTGTGAGTGATGACCGGTCCGATATCAAGGCCCATGCGAACCATGACGCTCATCTTGTGCCAGGTCTCGAACATCCGTCTTCCATATATGCCTTTGAGCGTAAGTCCCTTGAATACGACGCGCGCCCAGTCGATGGAGGTCTCCCCGGAAAGAATCCCGAGCAGGGCGATGTTGGCCCCGCTTCGCACGTTTTCAAGGATGGTCCTGAGGCCGTCGGGGGTCCCGGACATCTCGAGACCCACGTCAAAGCCTTCCTTCATGCCCAGTGATTTCTGGATCTCTTTCATGTCCCGCTTGCGGGCGTCCGCGGCAACGGTTGCTCCCATTTTCGAGGCCAGTTCCAGACGGTAAGGGATTACGTCCGTTACCACCACGTGCCGGGCACCGGCAAAGCGGGCCACGGCGGCGGCCATGCACCCGATGGGGCCCGCCCCCGTGATCAGCATGTCCTCTCCGAGGAGATCGAAGGACAAGGCCGAGTGGACCGCGTTACCCAAAGGGTCAAAGCAGGCCAGCACGTCCATGGGGGCTTCCCTGTCGCATCGCCAGACATTGCTCATGGGAAGGGCCAGGTACTCGGCAAAGGCACCGGGACGGTTGACGCCTACACCCACGGTGTTTATGCAGAGATGCCGCTGCCCCGCCCGGCAGTTCCTGCAGTGGCCGCACACTATGTGCCCTTCTCCGGAGACCAGCTCGCCGGCCTTGAATTCAGATGCGTCCTCGCCGGTCTCGTATATCCGGCCCACGAACTCGTGACCGATATGCATGGGGATGGGTATGGTCCGGCGGGCCCATTCGTCCCAGTTGTATATGTGTAGATCCGTCCCGCAGATCGCCGTCTTGTGAACGCGGATAAGGACTTCGTTGGCGCGAAGAGGCGGGACCGGCACCTCCATGAGGCGAAGGCCGGGTCCGGGCAGGGATTTTACAAGGGCTTTCATGGTTTCCAAGGCGGTCCCTCTCTTTCCCGGGGGTCACGCTTCACTCGTTTCCCGGTATCTGGCTATGTCTTCCTCGGTGATTCCCAGGCAATAAAGGATATTGAGCATTTGGTCGCTGCTGAAAACGCCGTCCGTGGAGAGCTTTCCCTCCCCGGGCCTGTAGGCGATGGAAAGCCCCACATCCTTCATGAATCGGGAACGCGTTGAGCCGTCTCCGACAGCCACCACCTGATCCCGGCTGATGCCTTCCATGCTCATGATGAACTCGAGAATTTCGTTCTTGGTGGCTTCGGTCAGCACGGGTTCTTCCAGGGTCCCCGATGCGTTCCCATGCTCGTCCTTTCTGAGCGTATTGCAGAAGGCATAGTCCACGCCCTCTGCCTCGTATATCCACTTCAAGAAACAGTCGAAGCCCGTGGAAAGGAGCGCCACTTTGTAACCCATGGCCTTGAGTATGCGGAGGAGCTCCAGGGCCCCCGCGTGGAGCTCCAGGTTACGCCCTGCCGCCTCCAGATCCTGCATGGGGATATCCTGGAAGGCGCCGACGTGATCAACCAGGGCCTGGGCCCAGGCACCGCTCCCTTCGGGGGGAAGGGGTTCTATACGGCGATTGAAAGGGCTCAGCAGCTTGTTTATTGCTTCCACAAAACGGCGGGCCGAGGATTCATCGACCAGGCAGGATTCTACGTCGAAAACCACTATTCTCTTGGCCTGCCTGTATGTGCTCTCGCTCTGAATGACCACGCTCTGTTCCAGGCGGGCACACACCTCCTTCAGCTCCTCCTTCATCCTTTGGAGAGCGGCGGCCCGTGAGGCGTCGCCCTCCGCTTGAATGTCCCTCACGTCGGCTACCATTTCCATGGAAAAGAACGAGCCCCTGGCGATCATGCGACAGCCTTCTATGTTTGCATTGTAGCCGTGAAGCAGCGACGATATCTCCGCTATGATTCCGGGGCGATCCATGCCCAGAATGGTGATTTGGAGATGATCGCCGGACTCAGCAGCCGGGAGATCTTTTTTGCCTGAGGGACTGAGGATAACTTTCAGGCCGGTCTCCGTTTCAATTTCGTTCAGCGAACCCTGAATCGCTTCAGGGGGCTGGTCTGATGCCGTGAAGTCGATGACGAGGAAGATGGAAAAGATTCCTCTTCTGCAGCTCTCCTCCACATCAAGTATGTTACCCTTCAACCGGAGTACACGGTTGGTGATTCTGGAGACCAGGCCGGGCGAGTCAGGGCCTATGGCGGACAGGCTCACGATGTATCCGGACTCGGGCATGCGGCTACCCCCTCTCATTGTTGATGCGTCTTGCCGGTCTTCCTGTCGTAAAACACGAATATCTCTTCGCCGTAATAGCGGCCGTTTATCACCTGGCCCGGCCCGAAACGGCGAAGCTCTTTGTTGCGCAGGAAGTCTGCAAACCGCCGGTTCATCTCCCCGGGTGAGACGTCTTCTCGAAACCACCTGATCGGCACGTTGACGTTAACCGGGCGGGCCCCCACAAGGTGCCGGGTCGCCTTTGGCGTGAAAACCTTTCCGCAGCCCGCCGCCTGGACCACCATATCTTTTGTAATGTGCGGTGTCCAGACCACAAGGGTGTCTTCCGGCGGCGTGTGGCTGCATGTCTTCCCTGTCAGGGCCTGACACGGTATGTATTCCAGGTGAGCGCCCTCACGGATCAATCTTTTCTGGATTTGTTCAAGGGCCTCATATGCGGTGATTCCGTCGTAAACCCGTTCAACCGGAAAACGCACGACAGCACTGCCCTCCCCGTGTTCGACGCCCATAATCAGGGGGTCGGACTCGAGCCGCTCGGCCAGGGCCGGGCGGCCGGAAACGGGCTCGAGCCTCCCTCCCATCTCGAGGATTATCCGGCGAAGGCCTTCGAGGCGGCGGACACCCCTTAGGAGCCGGAACCAGTATCGAAGCCCCACATGCTCGCTGAAGTAGTCGATCTTGCAGACGGGTATGTATCGAAATCCAAGGCGCTTGAATACAAAGGTGCGGTGGTTTCCGTCCAGGACTATATTGTTCTGTTCGATGATGATAGGGTTCTGCAGGCGGGCCCAGTCTTTGAATTCGAGGGAAAGGGCCTCCGCCACGTGGGGCAGGGTCTCCTCGTGCGCCCTGAGGGTCTCGACCAGGACTACTTCCAGGTGCATGGTCAGTTCACCGGCCTCGATGAAAAACATTGCTTACCTTACCCCCGGCGGCCCTGCGGCTCGAAAGTTTATCATACAAGGCCGTGCAGTTTTTCAAACAGCGGGTCGAACTCACTTCCTCTGAAACAGTAATGGAGATCGGCGTGCCTGCCGCGCAAGGCCCTGACCTTGTCCCGCACGTTCGAGTCGTCCTTCAACACATCCCGGATGAGACCGGCAAGCTCCTGGAAGGCCGGTTCGTCCATTCCGAAACGAGTCATCTCGGCCACGCCCATTCGAAGCGCCCCTGAGGCGGTGAATCCTTCCTCTTCAGGTGTTGCCTGGTAGTTACAGATGATGTTGTTCATTTCGAGCCTTGATGCGGCCTCGGGCCCGCGGCCGTATCCCACCTTCACCACCACCTGGTGGGTCTCGGTAAAACCCTCCTCAGGGTCCCCTGCCACTTCGAGCCCGCACTCACTCAAGGCCCGGGCAAAGGCCTTGGCGTTGGAGACAACGCGGGGCTGGTATTCGTCTTTGAACCTGTTCATCTCGAAAGCCGCCATTAAAAGCCCCAGGAGGGTCCCCAGGTGATGATTGGACACGGAACCTGGAAACGTACGGTTGACAACGGATTCCCACAGTGCGTAACGCTCGTCTTCCTCGAGAAAGCGGGTCCCGGCAATACCCCTCTGGGTGCCGAAGAAGGTCTTGTGGGTGGAACCTGTGACGAGGTCGGCGCCTTCTCGGAAGGGTTCCTGGAAGTGGGGCCCCAGGAGGCCGAGCACGTGAGCCATGTCGTACATCAACACCGCGTCGATGCCGCTCTCGTCAATGAATTTTCGGACCGCTTCCACGGGCTCGCGGCAGAGTACCATGCTCTTGCCGAAGATGATGAGCCGGGGTCGCACCTCGTCGATGCGCTCGAGGGTGGCTGTCACGTCGACGCGGAACGGGTTGTGTGTCATTACCGGAAATGGCACGACCGCAGGGCGCTCGGTTTTGGGGTCCCTCGCCACGAAATCCCGCAGAGCCCCCATGGGCTGGGCGCTGAGGTGACCCCCCTTTGAGATGTGATGGTTCATTACCGGCCTTATGCGCTGCGGCTCCCGCCTGGGGTCGTCCCGGTTCAGGTACTGCATTATGGCGCTGAACACGGCGGTGTTTGCCATCTGCCCGCTGACAAGCCTGGTCTCCACCTCGGTGCATCCCAGGTACGAGGCCAGTTCCCGCTCGAGGAGCCGCTCGACGCCGGCTATGAAATCCGTGCCCTGGTAATAGAAGACATCCGTGTCGTAAAAGGCCCGGACCTTGCGGTGCTCGGCGTACCGAAATGACGGGTCCATGATGGAGAGAAGCCGCACCATGGGGGAGGCTGTCATCTCCGACGGGATCAGGTTCACGCAGTCCTTCTGTCTCCACAAAGTATTGTCGACGGCGTCCTCGAGAAGTTTTCTCACCGCGGCTGCGGCGGGCGGAGGTTCGATCGGAGCCTTTCCTGCCAGGATCGGGCGCGCATAGGGAGGAGCGTCGCTTCGAAGGTGATAAAGGACCGTCAGGGCTTCGACGGAACGGCCGCGGACCTCTATGGATAAGTCCTCGGCGTTCTGAATGTCCGAGTCGATGTAAGCCAGGCAAAGGGCCCGGAGGGCGTGCTGGTCAAGACGCGCCGCCTCCAGGCCTTCTTGTTCCACCTTCCAGTAAGGAACCATTGTGCCGCTCGTCACGTAGCCCACGTGTTTCCCATGCCGAAAAACCTGCGCGCCTTCCCGTGCCACTCCCCGGCCGGTGACGGCCACCGGGCGGATAAGACGGGGAAGATCTTCCATGCGCGAGTAGTCCCGGACAAGAATGCGCGAGCGCGCTTCGAACTGGCGGCGAAGGGCCTCCCGTCCTACGAAGTCACCCTTCAAAGGGCTGAAGCTCACTGCAAAGCGGGCCATGGGGCATGCCATGATGGGGATTTCATTGCCTTCGGGGTCCGTGCCCAGTTCGTGTCCATAGAGGGGAAGCCCCGCTTCGAGGCGAAGGGTGTCCCGGGCGCCCAGCCCCACCGGATAAGCTCCCAGACTAAGGAGAAGGTCCCACACGGAGGCGGCCTCTCCGGCCGGGAGGAACAGCTCGAAGCAGAGAGGCTCGCCGGTGTAACCGGTGCGTGCCACCTGGACGGTTCGGCCCTGGATCGTCAACACACCGGCGGCGTTTCGCATAGGTTCGGGAAGGCGGCCTTGTTCAACGACCGAGGACAGGATCTCTTTGGATCGCGGGCCCTGCAGTGCCAGCATGGCGGTTTCAGAGGTCTCGTCGCTGATGCTCACCCGGTCGAAGGCCCTGGCGGCCTCGAGGAGATATTTCCAGGCCTTGGACCGGTTGCCTGCATTCACCACCAGGAGATGTTGGTCTTCTTCGAACCTGTAGAGGTAGGCGTCGTCCAGGGCCCCGCCTGATTCATTGGGAATGAAGGTGTACTGGGCCCCTGTCTCCCGTCCGTCCAGTGCATCGACATTATTGGTGAGGACATGCTGGAGAAAGGCCACCCTGTCCCGCCCCCGGATTACAAAGCGTCCCATGTGTGAGACGTCGAACAGGCCGGCGGCCTTGCGCGTCATCAGGTGTTCTTCCACGATACCGGCGGGATAGGCAATGGGCATGTCCCATCCGCCGAATTCGGTTATGGTTGCGCCCAGGGAAACATGCCGGTCGTACAGCGGCGTTCGCATGGATTCAGTCATGGGTCTTTCTCCTCTGAGATTACGGATCAAGGCGCAAGGCCTGGTGTGTGGCCTTGAGCGCCTGTGGGTAATAATTGCATCTACCATTTCAGACCCGCAATATCAAGAGAAAAACAGATATTAAATTGAATGTTTCTGCAAAACAGTAAATACTTATTGACAGTTTGATCAAAAACCCGTATTCATAGGATCACTGTGTTGCTTTCATGAAGAGAAGGGCCTTTGCACAGGACTCATTCGAGGAGCCTCACTATGAAGATCGACGAAACCAGCATCGCCCTGATCAAGCACCTAAAGGACGGAAGAAAATCCTTTCGCAGGATAGCTGACGAGATCGGAGTTTCCGAGAACACGGTGCGAAGCCGTGCGAGCGCCCTGCAAGATGCAGGAATGTTGGAGATATCCGGCCTAGTGGACCCGGAGGGCATACCAGGTCACCGGTTGGTCTTGATCGGCGTCAAGCTGGGCACCATGGAGCTGGTCAAAAAAGGAGAGGAGTTCAGCCGGTTAAAGGGCGTGATCTCCGTCTGCGTGGTAACGGGACGATACGATCTGATCTTGAATGTCCTGCTGAACGAGAGCTTCAGCCTGCTGGAGTTCTATACGCAGGAGGTCAGCCGGGTTCAGGACGTGCAGTCGGTGGAGACCTTCGTGGTATACAAGGGGTATAATGTCAGGGTGCCTTATGTGCTTTAGGTGTGGGTGTAGGTGGAGGTGTAGGTGGTAAATGTTTCCGCCGTGGTTTTCACGGCACCACAGGAGGGGGTTAGACCATGAAAGAGATGCATGAACTCGTTTTTCCTGGAGATTTACGCTACAGCGAGAGTCATGAATGGGTGAAAATAGATGGAGAAAGGGCCCGTATAGGGATCAGCGACTATGCCCAGAATCAATTAGGCGATATCGTATTCGTGGAACTCCCTGAAGTCGGCGATATTTTTGAGAAGGGGCAGGAAATCGGCACAGTGGAGTCGGTCAAGGCGGTGGCCGAGATATACGCCCCTTTGGGGGGCGAAGTCGTCGCGGTCAACGAGGATCTGGCGGAGGCCCCTGAACTGATGAACAAGGATCCTTACGGCCGGGGCTGGATGATAGAGCTGTCTTCAGTGAAAGGGGCAGAGGCCGAGGCCCTGCTGGGCATGGATGATTACCTGAACAACCTGAAAGGACAGGAATGAGTCATGCGCTACCTCCCGCACACATCAAAGGAGATCACCTCCATGCTGGCCGGGGTGGGGGTGGAATCCCTGGAAGACCTTTTCACCACGGTGCCGGCGGGCTGCCGCCGGGACAGGGATATGGCCCTGCCTCCGGCCATGACCGAATGGGAACTCTCCAGGCACGTAGCCGGCCTGGCCGGCGCCAACGCATCGGCCGCCGGATGCCTGTCCTTTGCCGGGGCAGGTAGTTACGAGCACCACATCCCGGCCACGGTCCGGGCCCTTATGGGCCGCTCCGAGTTTTACACGGCTTACACCCCATACCAGCCGGAGATGACCCAGGGGACCCTTCAGGCCGTATACGAGTACCAGACGCTTGTCAGCAGGCTGCTCGGCATGGATATTTCCAATGCCTCACTCTATGACGGCGCGTCTTCCCTGGCCGAGGCCCTTCTCATGGCCCTCAGGGTGACTCGCAGGAATCGGGTGGCGGTATCCCGCGCGGTCCATCCCCACTACCGCAGCGTGGTCCGCACCTATTTACGGCCCACTGGATACGAGCTGTTGGAGATCCCCCTTCTCGAAGACGGCACCACGGACCTCTCCTTCCTGGAGGGACTGGAGGACCTCGCTGCCGCGGCAATACAGTCGCCCAACTTTTTCGGGTGCATCGAGGATTTAAAGGGTGCTGCGGAGAGAGTGCACGATCGGGGCGGACTCCTCGTGGCCGCCTTCTCGGAGCCGCTTGCCTTCGGGCTTTTGCGGTCACCGGGCAGCCTGGGGGCGGACATCGCCTGCGGGGAGGGCCAGAGCTTAGGTATACCCCAGTCCTTCGGCGGACCACTGCTGGGAATGTTCGCAACCCGCGACAAGCTCGTCAGGAGCGTCCCCGGCCGCCTGGTCGGAAAGACCGTTGACCAGGAGGGCAGGAGGGGTTTCGTGCTCACACTGGCCACCCGCGAGCAGCACATCCGCCGGGAAAAGGCCACGTCCAACATCTGCACGAACAACAGCCTGTGCGCCCTGGCCGCGGCCGTTTATCTCGCGTGCCTGGGGGGTACGGGGCTGAGGAAACTGGCCCGCCTCAACTACGACAAGGCGCAGCACCTGAAGGGCCTACTGAAGAATGCAGGGTTCAGCCCCGCCTTTGAAGCCCCCACGTTCAATGAGTTCGTGGTCCGGGTGCCTGAAGGTTTTAAGCAGACCCATGACCGCCTGCTCAAAACCGGAGTCGTAGCGGGTATCGGGCTGTCCCGTTGGTACCCTGAGCTTGAAGACCACTATCTCTTCTGCGTGACCGAGACCAAATCGGCCGAGGACATGGACAGACTGGTGATGGAGATGACATCATGAAGGAACCCCTCGGAACGACCGGACTGGTGCTTAACGAGCCTCTGCTCTGGGAAAAGGGCGCCCGGGACAGGCAGGGATTTTCCCTCCCGCCTGCAGATGTCGAGCGGGCGGACATTGATGATTCCCTCGTGGGAGGAAAACCGGACCTCCCCGACCTGGGTGAACTGGACGTGGTCCGCCACTTTACACGGCTTTCCCAGTGGAACTTCGGTGTGGATACCGGAATGTACCCGCTGGGATCGTGCACCATGAAGTACAACCCCAAGATCAACGAAGAAATGGCGGCCCTCGAGGGATTTGCAGGCGCTCACCCCCTGCTCCCGAAGCACCTCTGCCAGGGCGCCCTTCGCTTGATGCACGATCTGCAGGGGTTGCTCTCGGAGATCACCGGCATGGACGCGGTAAGCCTGCAACCGGCTGCAGGCGCTCAGGGCGAGCTGGCCGGGATGCTCATCATCCATGCTTTTCACGAGAGCCGGGACTCCAGACGAACAAAGATCATAGTGCCGGACACGGCCCACGGCACTAATCCCGCGAGCGCCGCCCTGTGCGGGTATCGCCCCGTTCATGTTTCCTCCAATGATGAAGGAGTGCTCGCCGCCGACGCGGTTGCCCGGGTCATGGATGAGGAGACGGCCGGGATCATGGTCACGAATCCCAATACCCTTGGCCTGTTCGAAGAGCACATTCGTGAGATCGCGGAAATAGTCCACGGCAAAGGGGGCCTTGTCTATGGGGACGGGGCAAACATGAATGCGGTGATGGGGATCGTGGACGCCGCGCGGGCGGGAGTGGATGTGCTTCACCTGAACCTGCACAAGACCTTCAGCACTCCCCATGGAGGAGGGGGGCCGGGGTCCGGCCCGGTGTGCGTGACCCGGGAGCTGGAGCCGTTCCTGCCGGTCCCGAGGGTCGTGAAGGAAGGCGATGACTATTTCCTCTCCGAGGACTTTCCCCTGAGCGTGGGGCGGCTTCACACGTTCTACGGGAGCTTCGGGGTCATGATCAAGGCCTATTCATATATCCTGAGCATGGGCGCGGGAGGTCTGGAGAAGGCCAGTCGGCTGGCCGTGCTCAATGCCAATTACATAAAAGAGCGGCTCAAGGACGTCTACGACCTTCCTTATGACCGGCCCTGCATGCACGAATGCGTTTTTACGGACAGGCGTCAGAAGGCCTTCAAGGTGACTACGCTGGATATCGTCAAGAGGCTTATGGACTACGGCTTCCATCCCCCCACGGTCTATTTCCCTCTGGTGGTGAGCGGATCCATAATGGTCGAACCCACGGAGACGGAGAGTCTTGACGAGATAGAGCGGTTCATAGAGGCCATGCGATCCATATCAAGAGAGGCCGAAGAAAACCCCGACATCCTGCTGGCCGCACCCTCCAAATGCCGCCTCAGGCGGCTGGACGAGACCGCTGCGGCAAGGAGACCCTGCCTCAAGGGATGATCTGATTTCACGGGCCACGGATTCAGGGCGGCGAGTATGGACGGTATTTCCGCGCGCGAAAACAGGCTTAAACAGGAGAGCCCAAGATCATGGCTGGCCGTTGACATGGGCCGGGTCCCCTACGGACCGGTAAGGTCTTTTCAGGCCGCCCTGGTGGAGGCGAGAAATAAGGCGCTGATTGATCACAACATCGTGCTTGTCCTGGAACACGAGCCCGTATTTACGCTGGGACGAAGAGGCGCTGAAGACAGCCTCCTGGTGACGCCGGAATTCCTCGGACGGGCCGGCGTGCCCCTGGTTCACACGGAACGGGGCGGAGACGTCACATATCACGGCCCCGGCCAGGTTGTGGCATATCCCATTGTGAATCTTCGGGAGTCCCGGCTGAAGGTGGTGGAGTTCGTGGAGAAGCTCGAAGAAGTAATGATTCTGACGGCCTCGAACCTGGGTGTTAAGGCGGTTCGGGACCCGCGGAACCGAGGGGTCTGGGTTGCGGGCAGGAAACTGGGCAGCGTGGGAATCGCCGTGCGCAGGGGGATTTCCTTTCATGGTCTGGCCCTGAACGTCAATCCGGACCTGACGCCTTTTGAGTGGATTAACCCCTGCGGGCTTCAGGGCGTACACATGACCTCCCTGGCCGGTGAAGGCGCCCGGGACGCTTCCCCGGACCGGGTAAAGCCCACGCTGCGGCGGAGCATGGAGGAGGTGTTCGGGGTGTCGCTCGAGGAGGCGCCGCAAATCAAGGCCTTTTACAGGGGAGCTGCGAATGAGTGGAGACCATAAGCAGGCTCAACGGGTCCCAAAGCCGCGGTGGCTCCGCCGCAGGCTGCCGTCGGGCCCTGAGTTGGAGGAGGTGAAGGGCATACTAAAAAGCGCCCGTCTCCATACAGTGTGCGAGGAGGCGCGATGCCCCAACCTCTGGGAGTGCTTTTCCCGGCACACCGCGACTTTCTTGATTCTGGGGGACACCTGCACGCGGAACTGCCGTTTCTGCGCCGTGTCGCACGGCACGCCCGGCCCGCCAGATCCTGGAGAGGCCTCCCGGGTTGCGGAGGCCGCCCGGGCCATGGGTCTGCGTTACGTGGTAGTGACCTCGGTCACGAGAGATGATCTTTCCGATGGCGGGGCCGGGTCGTTCGCGGACACAATCCGGGCGCTGAGGGACGGCGTTCCCGGTGTGTGTGTGGAGGTTCTCATTCCGGATTTCCAGGGGCGGTGGGAAGACCTGGAAACCGTGATCGCGGCCCGCCCCGATGTCCTCAACCACAATCTGGAGACCGTGGAGAGGCTCTATCCGGCGGTTCGGCCTGAGGCCGGGTACAACCGCTCCCTGGAGCTCATGTCAAGGTCGCGGGAAAAGGCTCCGGCGCTTCCCGTCAAATCCGGCATTATGCTGGGCCTTGGTGAGCGCGCGGTAGAGGTCCGCGCCGCGCTGAGCGATCTTCTCGATGCGGGTTGCCGCACACTTACCCTTGGGCAGTATCTCCAGCCGTCGTCGAAGCACCTGCCCGTTGAGCGTTTCGTGCCGCCTGAGGAGTTCGACGCGTGGCGCGGGCGGGCCCTTGCCATGGGTTTCGAACAAGTCGCAAGCGGCCCTTTTGTGAGGAGCTCCTACAACGCCGCCGAACTCTACCGGAAAGGGTCTTCAACAACGGCCGTATCCGGCTCCGAGTGAGGTCTTCACCGTGGCGGGGTGCCTTGAGTGTTTTTTCAGACCAGACCCTGATCCAGCATGGCGTTCATTACCAGGAAAAAGGCCGGTATGTTTGCTCCGATGACATAATTTCCGGCCGCCCCGTATTCCTCGGCCGCGTCTACGCAAGTCTTGTGTATGCCCTTCATCAGCTTTTTCAGGCGCATGTCAACCTCCTCCCGGGGCCATTTCAGGCGCGTGCTGTTCTGCGCCATCTCGAGGCCTGAGACGGCGACCCCGCCCGCATTGGCCGCCTTGCCCGGCCCGTAAAGTATCTTGTTCTCCAGGAAGATGTCCACGGCCTCCGGCGTGGAGGGCATGTTGGCCCCCTCGGCGACCAGGGTCACCCCGCCGTCGATCAGGTTCAGGGCGTCCTTGCCGTTGATCTCGTTTTGGGTGGCACTCGGAAAGGCGCAGTCCGCCTTGATGGCCCACAGCGGGTTGTGGTCCAGAGTAATGTCCGTCTCCGTGTAAACGGCATGCGGATACTTCTCCACATATTCCCGGATGCGGCCTCGACGGTAGTTTTTGAGCCGTTTCACAAAATCGAGTTTTTTCGCATCGATCCCCTCCTCGTCATAAATGAAGCCGGAGGAGTCCGAGAGCGTCACCGCCTTTCCGCCCAGCTCGATCACCTTTTCAACCGTATACTGAGCCACGTTGCCTGACCCGGAAACCAGGCAGGTCTTCCCCTCAATGGTTTCGTTCCTGGTGGCCAGCATCTCCGATGCGAAGTAAATGCACCCGTAGCCCGTGGCTTCGGGCCGGATAAGGCTACCTCCCCACGCCAGGCCCTTGCCGGTAAAGACGCCCGTGAACTCATTCCTGAGCCTCTTGTACATTCCGAAGAGGTAGCCGATCTCCCTGGCGCCCACGCCGATGTCCCCTGCGGGCACGTCCGTTTCCGGCCCGATGTGGCGAAAGAGTTCGGTCATGAAGGACTGGCAGAACCGCATCACCTCGTCGTCGGACTTTCCCTTGGGATCGAAGTCGGAGCCGCCCTTTGCGCCACCCATATTGAGAGTCGTGAGGGCGTTCTTGAAGACCTGTTCAAAGGCAAGAAATTTGAGGATGCTCAGGTTCACAGAGGCATGAAAGCGCAATCCGCCCTTGTATGGGCCGAGGGCGCTGTTCATCTGGACGCGGAATCCGCGGTTCACATGAACCTGTCCGTGATCGTCCATCCAGGGGACACGAAAAATGATGACCCTCTCGGGCTCTGTAATCCTCTCCAGCAGTGCCGTCCGACGAAACTCCGGAGCGCGGTCGAGCACGGGTTGAATGGTTTTCAAGACTTCCTCCGCCGCCTGGTGAAATTCCTTCTGGTCAGGATCCCTGTCCTTGATGCGGTTGATGATATCTATCATGAAGAGCCTCCAAAAAGATTTCTTTGAATCAATTTAAGAATATTCCGCCACTCGCTAGCCGATGATGATGCACTGTGACGTCCTGCCGTCGATCTTTATGGTCAGGGGGGCCTCCAGCCTCAGGTGCTTGAGATGAGGGGTCTCCTGGTGTGCGGGGTGTGAGTTGAGCCTCGTCCAGTCCAGGTGATCCTCCTGCTCCCCGTTTTCCTCCACCGTAATGTACTGGATCCCCAGGGATGTTATGTTCTGAAAAAAGTGGGACCCCTGAGAAGGATCCGCCTTGAGTTGGTCGTTGCGCAGTTCGATGATGGCGCTCACGCCTGAAATGTGGTTCCACTGTACGGGAATTCCCAGCCATCGATCGGCCGTGCCCCAGCGCCCCGGGCCTATTAGAAGATAAGGACGTTTTTCCTTGGTGAGCTGCCCGTTAATGCGCTTGATCTCCTCGGCGATCGTGATGGTGGCCCGTGGTTCGAATTGCTCCGGCTTTACAAGGATCACATCCTGGATTTTCCGGTTTATTCCATTCCCAAGGGCCTGGGCGGAGCGGCAGAAGGCCCGATCACGCTCCTGGGATGTGATCTGGACGTCGAGTCGTTCCAGTTCAGCCACCATGGGCCGCATCTGCAGGAAATAAAACTCCGCCTTGGGCCTTTCCCTGGTCCCGAGGTTCACAGAGAACTCGATTTCCACGGGACAGCCCATCCCGTTTTTGGCAAGCTCCAGGATTTCCGAAAGGAGTTCGGGAAGTGGAAAGGCCCGGTGCTTGAGGACCTGGGCGAAGGTGAGGACCTTGGGCCCCGGCATGTACCCGGTGTCGCGGATGCGGTTCTCTTCAGGCATGTATGTGCCGGAGAGGTTCAATACCGGATAGTCTTGCTCGAATTCATCCACCTCCAGCTTGACCAGGTTGGAGTTTTTAAAAGCCCTGGGGTGTTCTTCATATCCCCGCACCTTGAGGGCGTAGAAGTATCGCTGGGTGTTCCGGAGGGTGTCTTCGACCGTGGAGAGCTGAGGAAGGATGTTCGGATGCTTCGGAGAGAACCTGAGGGAGCGTTCCCCGTCTGCCACGGTTTTTCCGAAACCCAGGGCGATGTGGGCGATGCCCTCATCGGTCTTCATCCGGGAAAAGGGATAAAAGTTGTGGGACTGGGCAACCCCGGCCAGGGCGGGATAGAAGTAATCACCGTAGGCCTCTCCTCCGAGCTGCTGTACGATGACCGCCATGGCCTCTTCGTGGGGCTGGTTAAGGGTGTTTCTCGAGAAAGACTTGGGCCCCTCATAAAAGGTGGACGCGTAGACCAGCTTGACCGCCGTGACAAGATGTTGAAGTCGAACGCCGGGGTCCGCGTGGTTGTTCGGAATCATATAGGTGTGGTAAAGGCCGGCATAAGGCTGAAACTGGGCGTCTTCGAGAAGGCTCGACGATCTTACCGAGAGGGGGAAGTCGGCCTGTGTCAGAAAGGCCTCGAGCTCCGCGGTCAGCCATTCCGGCATGCCGGCGTTCAGGAAGGCGTCGGCGACTTCCTGGTCGGTGAAGCCGTTTTTGGCCAGATTTTCGAGGCCGTTTTCCGAGACGAAGGACTCAAATCCTTCGGTGGTGATCACAAGCGTCTTGGGTATCTTGATGCTCAGGTCGGCGAATTTCGCGTGGAGCTCCTCATGATCATGGAGCATGGTGGACATGAAGGCCAGTCCCCGGGCCTTTCCGCCTATGGAGCCTTGTCCTACCTTCACGAAATCCATTATATCGACGTCATAGGTCGAGCCTTTGAACTGGGCTACAACTCCTTTCTGGCGCATTTTCCGCAGGGTATGGATGTTCGTGGCCAGAAACTCCCTGAGATCATCAGGTCTCAAGAACTCGGAAACGCTTACCTGCCGAAAACAGGACGCAAGGGTGATCTCGCTGCGACCCATGATCCAGCTGGAGAAGTGGTTCCTCCTCGCGTGATACATCAGGGAGTCGTCGGGGATTTCTCTGATCTTCAACTCCAGGGACCTGAGATCCACAGCCCTGTCAATCTCGGTGCCGTCCGGCATGCGGAACACGAAGTCGCCGAACCCCAGGTGCTTCAAGAAAAAATCATGGAGTTCCGTCAGGAGGTTGGGGGAGTTCTTATCCAGAAAAACGGCCGGCAGGGAGGCGGCCTTGCCCCTGTTTTTTGATTCCGAGCTGAGCATGAGAAGGGGCAGATCGGGAATCTCTTTCCTGATCTCACCGAGCAGCTCGAATCCCGCGTCAGGGTCCAGAGCACCCTGTTTCGGCAGCCTTGTATCCGCGATGATCCCGAACAGGTATGGCTTGAACTCGCGATAGAGGGCCAGGGCTTCCTCGTAATCCTCGGCATGAAGAATTTTGGGCCTTGCCCGCATGGTGAGCAAGCGGTGCTCTTCGTTAAGGCCGGTCTCCAATACAGCCTGGGTCTGCCTTACCACCTCCTTGTATATGAGCGGGAGAAATGTCGAGTAGTAGATTGGAGAGTCTTCCACCAGGAGGAGAACGCGAACCTGTGCCCTGGCGGTGTCGTGTTTAACGTTGATCCGGTCCTCGGCGTTCTTGACCAGGGCCAGGAGGAGATCGGAGTTGCCCGACCAGACAAAGATCTTATCGATCCCGCTCGGGTCGGTGTTTTCCGGGGGAGGGTAGATCCCTCGAAGGCTGTGGGTCAAAAGATTCACGGGGAGGTACCGCTTGCGTTTCTTGACCTCGATTCCGAACGTGAAGGCGTCCATCTCGCCCACGTGGGGCATGGTGATCACCATATCGAAGCGCTTGCGGTCCAGGCTGTCCAATGCCTCTTTTGCCGAGGAAACACGGGTGACTCTTGGGGGTTGGCTCAGGTTGAGACCGCTGTATTCGTTGATGATGCGTGAAGCCAGGCTTCCGTCCTCCTCCACGATATAGGCGTCGTAAGGGCTCGAGACAAGAAGGATGTCCCGCACCTTTATGGACATGAGTTCATGGAAGACTTTGAATTGTGAATAGAACTCGGACCCGGACCGCTTTTCTTCCTGAAGGCCGCAGCTGGGAGGATCTGAGGGCGTTTCGGATGTCATGGTCGGATCATACCTTTCAATGCACAATCACTGGATCTCCTCCTGTGCGCCGGGTAACATAACCGGAGACAGTGGCCTTGTCAATAAACCTGGTTCGGCGGAGCGGCCTCTCGGAGACCCGATTTTAATCAGTGGATAGCGGCATCAAAAACACAAATAAGACGACAAACGGCGTCATTCCATAACACGGAAAGACGCCGTTTGCTTCCATGACTCCGCATTTGCCTCAGTCCGGCTTCTTGTTATTTCTGCCACTCCTTGGCGAAGATCTTTGCGATTCGATCAATTTGCCCGGGGTCGATATCCAGTGCCTTGGCCACCTCCTGGTACAGCGCTTTTCGGTCCTTGTTCTCGGCGTCCACCAGCCCGTTGAGATCCCTCTTTTCCTTGAGGCCCAGGCTGCCCAAGTCCCCCGTGGAAACGTACCCGTCATCGCCTTCCTTTATGAGCCCGCTGTTGTAAAAGGGCTTCATCTGCTGGTAGCGGCCCTTCATGCGTTCCTTGAGGGCGCGGATCGTGGCATTGGATACCTCGGTCACGTCCTGGGCCTGTGCGATTCCGGGGGACAGGCAGGTTCGAATCAACTGAAATACCGACGTTTTCCCCTCGGCATCCGAGGGTGTGTCTTCTGTTCCCTCACGGCCGCGGATGTCGTCCACTATGTCCTGGGCGACTGTTTCGACCTTTTCAGCCGGGAAGTAGATGTTGATGGTGACGCAGGCGAGCAAAGTGCACAGGAAGAGCAACGATGCTATCCTCAGGGGTTTTCTTATGCCTTCCATGTCAACCTCCCTTCGAGCTATTGAATCACCGGGCCGCCGTGAGGGGCGGCGACCCGCTGAATTCGTTTGACCATGTCTTTAAAGCCTATCTTGTTGTCAGGGTTCTGATTTACAACATTCACACCTGAAAAGCCACTCTTTTTGATAAAGTACTCCTTGCCTCCTTCCATGATAGTCCCGTTTATCCGGAAGACGTCGGCCTCCAGCACGGCACGCACGCCGATTCGTTCATAGGGGAACTCGCGGAAGAGGGACGTGAAATACCCGGCCATTCCAACGAAAGGGCTTCCGCCGCCTCCGATTTGGGCTATGTTGTCCACGGCACGCACGCTGATCCGCTGGTCCACGCCTTTTTGCTGAACTGTCTCCATGAGAAGAAAAAACCGCTGGGGCTGGCCGTAGGCGAGTTCAAACCCTTCGAGGCGGCCGTCTATTATGCCGGTGATTTTCCCGAATGCGGTCCCCGATGTCATCTGCTCGAGATCGAGTCCCTTCCAGCCGGCGTCCAGCCCGAAGACCGGTGTGGAACTGAAAAGGCCCGACGCCCCGATATTTTCGACCGTGACACGGCCTCCAAAGACCCAGGCCTCGAGGTCTCCTTGGCTGGTTATCATCCCGTTTCGATAGCGTATGGGGGCCAGTGACCCTTTTAAACGCCCGTCAGGTGCGTCCCTCCAGATAGTTTCGAGAAGCGGCCCAAGGTCCACGTCCTCCAGGTGAAGGCTGGATTCAAGGCCGATGCCCTTGTCAATGTCGTGCGTGATATCCAGCGGGCCCAGCAGTAATTCCCCTCCAGGGATCGCAAACCGCGTGTGGCCGGGAACCCGTATTCTGTTAGGGAGCGCCTCGAGGTCCAATGCCAGGGACTGCTCAGGAATAAAGGGGATACGAAGATTACCGACCTTCAGCCTCCCTTTCAGGGGTTGATCGCCCTGGTGGTCGAAAACCGTCCCATACAGGATGGGGATCGAGACGGAGGCGTCTTCCAGAGCAAAGGCCGGCTCGCCTATCGACAGCCCGCCTTCCCGCATACGGGCCTCGCCGGTGACGAAAAAGCCGTCGGCATCCGTTTTCAGGCGGAGGTCGGCCGAGGCCTCGCCATTGACGGACATGCTTTTCAGGATCGGCATTTTCATGCCGAAGGGCTCAACAGCGAAGAGTTGGAACGCCGGCTCGAGGCGGAACGGAGGCACAGAGAGGTCAAGGCCGCCGCGAAAAGCCGCGCCGGCCCGTTCAAGGCTTCCGAGTACACGGATCAAAACCAGGTCTTGGATGCCGATTTCCAGGCTCGAATCAAGGAGGCGGAGCGGGGCCAGGTCCATTTCGGTCCGTGCCTTTACGGAAAAAGGATGGGATTCCAGGTTGATGTAGAATGGGCCCACAAGGGCCTCGCCCGAAGATGCCCTCAAGTTCAACGACTCCAGAAGTACGGGACCCCCTTTCCCCGTGATCCCGTCAGCTCCTAGGGACAGGCCCAGTCCTTCCGCAAAGGCATCGAGCCGGGCGTTTTCGAAAGACAGCGCCTCGAAATCGAGGCGCGCGGAAAACTTCCACTGCCCAAAATCACCTGTTTCGGCAAGGAGATGCACCGAGTCGTTTCCCTTCATGTTCCAGCCATGGAACGGCAGGCCGTCAGCGGAGAGGAGGGAGGCAAGGCCGGTCTCTTGTCCATGGACCGACAGGGTTGTCTTTTCATTCCGAATCCCGGCCTCTATGAAAAACGGGCCGACGCCCTCGGCCTCCACCCGGATTTCGGGTATCTCACCTGCTGAAATGAAGGGATTCAGGACCCCTTTATCCGCCCTGACCCGCATGTCTCTTATGAGTAAAGGATTGCCTGCGAGGGTCAGGTGGATCCCGGGCACTTTCATATCCGCCTTCTGCAGGTGGATTTCGGACGGGCTCCCGGTCAAACGGAATGAGGCCTGGGACGGGAGAATGCGGGCGGCGGGGTGTTCCATGGCCAGCTCTGAGGCCTTGATGTCTGCTGAGACCAGCAGCTCGGGCCACTCACCAAAGACCCTGAGGCCGCCGGAGAGGCGGGTTTGAGCCTTCAAGGGGGGCGCGGATAAGGATATGCGATTTTCTTCGAAATGAAGGGACAGGTCCGGTGCGAAAAGGAGGCCCCTGCCGTCCAGGCTTGCTTCCACGCCGCCTGAGAGGCTTAGAATACCGGACACGTCGATCCCTGACAGTACGTCCCTGTACTCCAAGGGCAGGAGGGGAATCCAGTCGGCAGGCCTGAACCGGGAATTAATCCCTTCGAGTGCGCCCTCGAGGATGGTTCCCCAGGACATATTTATTCCGGTCTCTATATGGAAAGCGGCGGGGGGGCTTTTGAGGTTGACCCGGAGGATACCGTCCTCCATCCGTTGTTCTTGAGGAAGCGCAGTGCCGGAGGCGAGGACAACCGCCTCCACCGGGTGCTGAAAAGGAAAAGGGAGAAAGGGCCTGAGGTCGGGAAGATGAAGGTCCAGGGCGTCCATTCGTATTCGCCGGGAGTCAGGGTGGAACTGCGCCGAGCATTCAAGAGAAAACCCCTGCACCGTACCCTCCGGGTGTTTTAGTGTCCCGTTCACCATTGACAGTCGTCCCTTCACCGTCTCTGAGCCGTCTATTAAGCCGGCCTCGGCATTGACCAGGGGCAGGTCAAGGCGAAGGTGTGATTCCGGGTGTTCGATCCGCGCCTCGCAGGACGCGCGGAGGTTCCTCTCCGCCGTTAGTGAGGCGTATATCCTTTCCAGCCGAAAGATTGCCGCTCCTGCTTTCACCGTGACCCGCGCTTCTTGGAGTTCGGCACGGGCAATCCGCACGTCGCGGAACAGGAGTCTGCTCATGAGCCCTGCCGCGGCCCGGGCCGCCAACGACGGCTCATCAGCCCTTGGGGCTCCGGTCTCCGGAAAAACCGGCACACCTTCCAGGGCCAGGTTGACCCCCTTTATTCCTGCCCTTTCGATAACCAGGGTCCTTTTGCCGAAACCACCCTCAAGGTGCATTCCCACGTCCAGAGTCCGGATCGTGAGCTCTGAGGTTGCGCCAGGGTCACCCCCCGATGCGGCCTGAATGCCGCCCACCTTCAGGCGCAGGGGTTTTGCGCTCCAGTCAAGGGTGTCAATACGGACCTCGTATCCGGAAAATCCCGATGCGGCTTGTGCAACCACATCCTTAATCCGCGAGGGGTTCAGGTAAAGGTATGCGACTGCGGAGGCAGCCAGGACCAGGAAGAGCAGTACCGCCGCTGCAATGCCCCAGAGGATTTTCTTAGTCCCGCTTTTCACGAGACCCGCTCCTTTGTGCGAAGTATGGGGTCCCCTTGCTTTTCGCTCAGCATTCGAAAGGTTTCCAGGGAACCCGAAATGGAGCCGTTGTGGTCCTCCAACACGGCTTCGAACAGGTTGTAATGTTGATGGTAGAGGGCCACGGCCAGGATATAGGCGTTGTTGAGGCCCCAGGAGCCGAACCCCCTGAACAGTTCCGTCTCAAGCTCCTGGTCCAGGTCATGGAAAGCGGCCACGGCCTCTTGGAAGACCTTCTCCCTCAGTGTGAGCTTTTCTTCGTCGCTGAGGGACCTGCTGTAAAGAGAGGTCAGTTGTGACACCAGGCCTTCCATGAACTCTGAAAACCTGCGTTCATCCCGGATCATGGCGCGGGCGTCCGCAGCCTCGGCCGAATCCTTCCCAAAGGCCGCTTCAATAAAGGCAAGCGCTCCCCGCTTTCCCACTAAAGAGGCCAGGGTCTCATTGAATGCCGGCCGGCCTTTGACGTAGAGAGTGGCGTGCGTCATTTCGTGAAGTATGGTCTCGGCAAGTTCCACCGGGTCTTTTGTCAGGAGGTTCCTGTGGACCGGATCCTGAAACCACCCCAGGGTGCTGTAGGCCTCAGCGGGCCAGACGACCACGTCCAGGCCCTTGTCTTCCAGCTTTCGCTTCCTGTCCTCCGCGGCCTCCGGGTCGAAATACCCCAGGTAAGGCATTCGTCCGACCACCGGGAACCACCAGGTCACCAGTTCCAACCGTGTTTTATGAGCGGCGGTGACCGTGTAGACGGGGTTGGTTTCAAGCCCGAGGTAAACGGTCTCGTAGTTGTCCGTAGAGGTGAGGCCGAGCTCCCTTTCCCCGAACTCCTTTATCTGCTCAACGAGCAGGAGCCGCTCCTTTTCCAGGGGTTTAAGATCCGGGTCGTTCAGGGCCTGTTGCAAGGGGACGGCATGGTGGAGGATTCTGATCTGTCCCGCAGCCGCGTGCATGATGTAGGACAACGAACAGCCCGACAGCAAGGCCAACGGCACAAACAGCAAGACCAGGCTCAACAGCAGGGCGCGGCTTTTTGAGGAAATAATGCGGCTCATCACACCCCTATGCCCGGCCGCTCAAGTGCCTGCGATGCCAGTGACCGAAGACGATCAGGTTCCACAGGTGCCAGGAGGTATCCTGGTATCCTCCCATGTGGCGTCGAACGAGTTCCCTGACCGCCGCCGGGCGAAAGACCCCCTGTTTTCGAATGGCGGCTTCGTTCAGGTACTCTTCCACCAGAAAGCGCAGTTCCTTTCGAAGCCAGGCGTTTACGGGCATTTCAAAACCCATCTTGGGACGGCTGAGAAGAGAGGGAGGGAGAAGCTCTTGAAAGGTCTTGAGAAGAATCTCCTTGCCCGTCCGGCCGTGAAGCTTGACCGGCCCCGGCATGCCGAACGCACACTCCACCACTGTGTGGTCCAGCATGGGCACCCGCACTTCCAGGGCATGGACCATGCTCATTCGATCCACCTTCGTGAGCATGTCGGCGTGAAGGAGGCCTCGAACATCCAGGTAGAGCATCAGGTTGACGGGATCGTCCGGGAAGCGATGGGCGTTTTGAGCAACGATGCGGCGTATGAGGTTCCGGTAGAGGTCGTCCCGCATGGGGGCCTGCACCAGTGACTGCCTCTCCAACAACGGGAAGATCTCCCTCCACCCGCAGAAACGGTCGGGGAAGCTCCGGCTCATGCCGCGCACGAATTTCTTTAAACGGCGGGCGGTTTCCAGGCCGGGCGTGTTGCGGCGTTCGGGCAGCAGGTCCACGAGAGGGGCTATAAGGCGGTTTCGCAGAAATCCGGGCAGCCGACCGTATGTACGAGCAAACGCTTCGCCCCGGTACATGCGGTACCCGGCGAAGAGCTCGTCGCCGCCGTCTCCGGAAAGGGCTACTGTGACGTGCTTTCGGGTTTCGCGGCTGACTATGTAAGTGGGAACGGCAGAGGAGTCGGCGAACGGTTCGTCCAGGTTTTCCAGGATCGCCGGAAAAGCCTCCAGTATGTCCCTGTGATCGAGCCGGAACTCATGGTGTTCGGTCCCGTGGAGAAGGGCGACTTCTCTTGCATAGGCTGTTTCGTCAAAGGCGGGAAGGTCCTTGTAGCCGATGGAGAAGGTCTGGACCGGGCGGTCCATGTGACGGGCCATCAATCCGACTATGATGCTCGAATCCAGACCGCCGCTCAGGAATGCCCCGAGGGGTACGTCGGCTACCAGGCGGCGTTGGACCGCTGCGTCAAGCTTGTTGAACAGTTCTTCACCGAAGTCCCTGGTCCTGGAGTCCTTTTGCTGCGGGCCTTTTTCCGCCTCCACAGCGTCGGCCGGGGGAATGTCCCAATAGGAGGTCACGTTGAGATTTCCGTTTTCGATGAGCAGGTGAGATGCGGGCGGAAGCTTGCGAATGCCGCGAAACAACGTCCAGGGAGGAGGGACGTAGTTGAGCGTGAGGTAGAGGTCAAGGCCTTCGGGATCCATGTCCCTGGGAACGTCCGGATCGGCCAGAACGGCCTTGATTTCCGAGCCGAAAACAAAACGACGGCCGTCCCAGAAATAACACAGAGGTTTGATACCGAGGCGGTCCCGCGCCGCCCATAGCCGCTGCCGCACGGCATCCCAGATAACAAAGGAGAACATGCCGTTCAGGCGGTTTAAGAAGTGAATGCCTTCATCTTCGTACAGGTGGATCAAGACCTCTGCATCCGTGCGGCTCGAAAGGCGGTGCCCCCGGGCGACGAGCATCCGCCTGATGGGTTCATAGTCGTAGATCTCACCGTTATAAACGAGCCACACGGTACCGTCCTCATTGCTCATGGGCTGGTGCCCTGCTGAGGACAGGTCGATGATGCTCAGTCTCTGGTGCCCGAGGCCCACAGGAGGGCTCACCAGGATTCCTCGGTGGTCGGGTCCCCTGTAGGCAATGCTCTCGCACATGCTCTCAATGAGGCTTTTGGGGACGGGGCTTCCCGTCAGGTCGAGTTTTCCGCAGATTCCGCACATGCAGGCTGGGCTCCGTTAATGGGAAATCAATCCTTTGTCCATTATCCCGAGCGGCTTCCGGATGTCAAGGAAGGTAGAGCGGGATAGTAATGTCCTGTGGTGTCGGCAAGAAAACAGAAAATGTGTTTAAGAGATGGACAGGCGGATCCGATGAACTCTTATGGAAAAGAAACCCGTTGATTTCAAAGCACCAATCCCTTAGCCTGTTTCTGTCTTCCATGGTATGGAATGAATGGAGTTATTTCCCTCAGGGGCTTGAATGACATTGATGGAACAAATACCCTCAGGCAGCCGGACAAACGATAAGGCCCCGCTCGTTTTCGAGTATAGTTTCACATTTGAGGACGGATCCGGCAAACACATTCCCATTTTCCTCGAACCGGATTCCCTTCGCTACATACCTCAACGCGAGGTTGCGCCCGATTCCTGGACCCGGCTTGATTTTCACCAGTGCAGAAACTGCTCCTTTGACGCCGAAAGCGTTCCTCACTGCCCCATCGCTTTGTCCATCAAGGAACTTGTCTCTGGGTTTCGGGAGCGGGTATCCTATGAAAAGGCCGAAGTGCGAGTAGTTACCCGCGAGAGGACATATTACGAGAACACCACAATGCAGCGTGGGCTCAGCTCCATACTGGGCATTCTAATGGTTACCAGCGGCTGTCCGGTCATGGACAAGCTGAGACCCATGGTTCGGTTTCACCTGCCCTTTCCCAGCGTTATGGAGACCACTTACAGGACCACCAGCGCCTACCTGTTAGGACAGTTTTTTCTTATGAAGCGGGGGCGGACCGCGGATTTCACCTTTGGCGGGCTTGCGGAGATCTATCGCAACGTCAAACTCGTAAACAAGGCCATGGCGTCGCGTATTCGTGCTTTGACCCTGAAAGACGCGAGCGTCAATGCCTTGATACTCCTGGACTTGTTCGCTGTGGACGTGCCGATGTCTATTGAGGACCAGATTGCCGACCTGGAACCCTTTTTCCATACTTACTTCGATGATTGAGTTAATTCGTATCAAGCATGTTTTGCCATTGAAATGCACAGGTTTAAAGGCTTTTTTGTGAGCGGGGGTGACAATCAATGAAGATCACCTTCTGGGGGACGAGAGGGTCAATAGCTGTTCCAGGGCGGGATACGACCCTTTATGGTGGCAACACCACATGCCTGGAAGTTGAACTGGAAAACGGCAAGGTCCTTATCATTGATGCAGGCACGGGAATCCGCAGGCTGGGCGGAGTCCTTGAGGGGAAAAACGGTGGAGACCCCTTATACCTCCTGATGACACACGTGCACTGGGATCATATTATAGGCTTTCCATTTTTCGCCACCACACTTCAAAAAGGGGCAAAGCTGCTGGTGGACGGGCATGCAAACGCCATGATGGGGCTTCACCACACCTTTGACAACCCCATGGGCGGCGGGTATTTTCCTGTAAGCATTGAAGACCTCGATATCGAAATCTCCTATCTGAACACCCTGGCGGACCGGCCCCTGGAGGTTGAAGGCGCCTGTGTTGAAAGCATTCCCCTGAGGCATCCCCAGGGAGGCGTGGGGTTCAGCATACGGGAAGGCGATCGAACCATGGTCTTCATTACGGACAACGAGCTCGACGACGATGAAGCTTTCAGGCAATATGAAAACTTTTGCAGAGGCGCCGACCTCCTTATCCATGATGCGCAGTATTCGCCCGATGAGATGTCCTCCCGCCGGGGCTGGGGCCATTCGGACTACAGGTCCGCCCTGGAACTGGCTCGAAGGGCCGAGGCCTCAAGGCTTGTTCTTTTTCACCATGACCCAGCCAGGACCGACGCGGAGCTCAAGGGCTTCGAGGTGTTGTGCAGGGACATCTCCCGCAAGAGGGAATGGGGTGTAGAGGTGGAGGCCGCCCGGGAAGACACCGTCATTCAACTGTAACAGGACTGCACATGGCCGGGGACGCGGGTTGATGGCTGAGAATTCTGGACATGAGGTCGTGCTGGCTCTGGGTGGCGCGAGGAGCGGTAAGAGTTCCTGGGCCCTCAGGTACGTGGAGCGGAATTTCCGTTCCCGTTTTTTCCTGGCCACGGCCGAGGTCCTGGATGAGGAGATGGCTGAGCGCGTCAGGCTCCACAGGGAGTCCCGAGGCCCGGAGTGGAGGCTCCTCGAGGAACCCTTGGACCTGCCCGGGGCGCTGCGGACCCGATGTTCACCTGCGGACGCCGTGCTTGTGGACTGCCTTACCGTATGGCTCAGTAATGTGATGCTGAAAGAGGGACGGGGAAGGGTGCCGTTCTATCGGGAAAGCCTCCTGGAAACTCTTTCAGCACGCACCAAAAGCGTGGTCTTAGTCGCCAACGAGGTCGGTATGGGTGTGGTGCCGGAGCACCCGCTGGGCAGGGCGTTCCGGGATGAAGCGGGAGTACTCAACCAGGCGGTGGCTCAAAGTGCCGACCGCGTGGTATTCCTGGCTGCGGGGTTGCCTTTGTGGCTGAAGGGCGGAGAGCGTTCCTCCGGGCGGTCTTGATGACCCTTTACACGAATGTATGTCTTTACCTCGTGTAATGTTTTTTCAGGCCGGCTGCTGTCCAAACCCTCCTGTGCCGGACCCTGTAATGCCACCCTGTTCAGGCGTTCTCCAAATTCCGGGCGCTCATGAGGAAGGCCGCAAAAAGAGCGATTATCCCTCCCCCTATGAGGACTCCCTTCTGATAAGCCCATATGTTTTCCGGTGAAAATTTCAACCCCGGTATCAAAAAGTTCAGGTAGTGCCCCACCACCGGCAAAAAAAGCATGGCTATGAGCACAACAGCCCCTTCCATTAGAAATGCCTTTTTACCGAAATCCGCGCCGAAGCGGATCCAGCGCCTCAGGCCTTCAAGGCGGCGGACCCTCTGTTCCATGCGGGCTATGACCTCAGCGAGGCTGTGGGCCAGGTGCAAAGACTCCGTGTACTTTTCCAGCGTGTTGTTTCTAAGCACTTCCTTGATACCCTCAACCTGCCTTCCGATGCCCGCGAGATCCTGGGGAAGGGAGCCTAGAAAAGACATGTGAGGGTAATACTTGATAAAATGTACGCAATTTGCATGGCGCTTATCAAGGTTGTCGTATGCTCTAAGCAGCTCCCTGCGAGCATTTTCGCTGCTTTTTCGAGCTATACGGGTAATCACTGTTGCGTAATAGATGATGTCGAGAAAACCGAAATAGCTCTCAGTGTCAGACAGCTCCTGGACCTTATCATAATAGGACCTGGCCCTCTTCAGTTCCGTTTCATCCTCGCCCAGGAGCCGCTGCATCCTTTCCATCTCTAAGGCGGCCTGGGATGCAAGCAGTTGCGCCTGATCCGCGGTCTTCTTCAGTATTTTGCTGATTTCAGGATGAATCCGCTCGCTGAACTTGGCCAGCTCCGGATCGATCAAGGCGGCGATGAAGTACTTCCGGTTGTCGTCTATCAGCCTTCGAAGCCGTCGAATCCCATCGGCCTGATTACCTTGCCTGAACCTGAACTGCAAGTCCAGGTATCGGGCTTCTTGGCAGAGCGAGTCAGCAAGAAGGATCTTGCGTACCTGTTCTTCCGAGTGCCGCTGCTCACCTCTGAGTTCATGGACACGGGCCAGGAGAAACCTTGCAAAGATCTGCCTGGGTACTGAATGGGTGTTGTCCAGCGCATGCTTGAAAAACCGCTTGGCTCGTTGCAGGTCTCCTCTTTCAACATGAAGGAAGCCCATGGCGCAGAGGGCGAGGTAGTCACCCGGATATTTTTCCAGGGCGTCCACCAGGACGCTTTCGGCCTGCACCAGGTTGGACACACGGATACAATCCTGTCCAATCCAGATCAATCCTCCCTTTTCTCCCCCCTCTTCGCCCGCTTCGATGTCGTTCCAGTTCTCAGCTTTAGAGGCCCAAAGTGTTCTCAGAAATCGAAGCTGAAATACGTTTTTGAGCTCGAAGAAGGCGTGTCCGGCCGGGTCTTCTGATTTGTGAGAAGCGGCCGGGTCACGGCCGCCGTTGAGGTACTCGAAATAGATCTCATTTATTCGCTCGACAGAGTAATAGCCGAGTCGATCCAGGCCGTGTGTCACGTCGGGCAGATTTTTTGAAGGGCAATCTGCGGGCGGGTGCCGCCGGTCGCCACAGTAAAAGCAGGGCTCGTGTTTTCCGCCGGCCATAGAGTGCTGATAGAGAAAAAGGCATGTATCGGCCTGTACTGCCATATCATTGCAAAGCAGGCGGAAAAAAGCCGGTTTCAGATCCTCTTTAGGGGAGACCACCTTTAAACCGGCCGGCACATTCATGGCATTGAAGGCCCTGGGGGAAACGGTTATCTCGCCGGGCTTTGCAGATGTCCAGCTCTCGGTGAGCCCGCCAAGGTTGGGTTCACCTGCTCTCGTGAACTGGCCGGTGTCGATCAGGACCTGGAGAGGAAGGAAAGGCGTGCCGTCGTTTCCTGATTCTTTCCGGAGAAAATTCAGGGCGTTTTGTCCAATGGTAGGGGCGGCGTGCGGGTCCTTGGTATAAAGAATGAGGGATTCGTCGGGAAGCGCGGCGCTCTTGCCCGGTGCACCGGGCCACAAACCGGACTTTCGCTGGAGGAGATGGTTCCAGGCCTGCTTGAATCCCTCACTGGCCAGGTTCCATAGGGGTTTGAGCACAACGACGGTAGTGACTGCGGGGTCCAGGGCCGCCTTATGGTCCCAGGTAACCCTGAAGACCACCAGCGCCTTGAGAATCTCTTTGTTGGTGTTGAGGTCCAGCCTTTCGAACCCGGCCCAGGGAACACCGTTGACCTGGTCACGGAGCTGTTCCGATACAAAAATCTCTCCCCCTTCCACAAGGGGAAGGAACTTGGCGGTGATGTTTACTACATCACCGTATATATCGCCTCTATCAACAATACCATCTCCATAATGGAGACCTATCCTCACATTAATATGATCTTTAGGATTTTTGGATTTATTATTATTTAAAAAACATTGCTGTATCTTAACTGCGGCCTTCAGGGCCTCTTCCGGATCCGTGAAATAGGCCATGACGGAATCACCCAGGACCTTGACCACCGCCCCACCGTAATCGTTCACAGGGCCGGAAGCCAGTTCCTGGTGCTTCCTGAGCATTTCCCGGCCCGCGAGGTCGCCATACTCCTTGAAATATCGGCTGGACCCGACGACATCCGTGAAGAGCACAGCCATTTTCCGAATGGAGTTCGATGAACGGTGATTGGGCCGCTTCTTTGGAAGGACGCGTTTGGCCGCGGGTTTGTAAGCGTGCTGTAGATTCATAGGATCGGGTCCGGAGGTTTAAGGTTTCTAAATGTTCTTATCGACCCGGCCCCTGAAAAACTTGATTTCAAACTGTGACCTCATCAGCACTCCTGCCTAGGCTCTCCATTTTCCCTTAACGTGGTTCATTTTCCTTCAGCCGGGTGGTATGATGTCAAGTATTCTGTTGATAGCAGGGGTGTAGATCATGCCTGCAAAGCGGACCTGCGAGGAACTGGAGCAGTGGGTTACGGAATTAAATGGACTGAATCCTAGAACAAACAAGTGGAGGCGGCGCTGCGCGAGAGCGAGAACAAGTATCGAACTATCGTAAAACGCGATCGATGCTCTTTGCGGATCATGTTATGGTTGCCGTGAGTTATGACTACAGCCCGATGGCCGAGGAGGTTCTCGAAAGAGGTTATGGTAACGGAAAAAAGACGAAGGACAAGGGCTCGCGTACATTTTGACGTGACCGCGCGGGTGGGCCGGGAAAACCTTTCCCTGGAAACGGAAAACATCAGTCTGGGTGGCATGCTTTGCAGGCCCGATGAAAGGTTCAGGGCGGGTGAAGAGGTGGGTATCCGGATCGTGCTCAACCCGGACGCGATCATTACCGCCCGGGCGACCATTCTGCGAAGCGATGACGAGGGGATTGCCATTGCGTTTACCAGTATCGATGAGGATGCTTTCTTTCACCTGAAACAGATCGTGCAACATAACACCGATGATGCGGACCTGATTGAGAGAGAGCTGGCAAAGGCCGTTTTCTGAGGCTCCCGACAGCTTTTGTTGACAGGACTGATTGGCGGGCCTGATACTCAGTAGTGATGGATTTGACGATAATCCCCTGAAGGCGGGCAAAAAAGGAAGCAGTTGTCCTGCGCTCTTCGGAAACAGTATAGATGAGAAAGGCCCTTATAATCTTGAGCCTGAATCAATTAAGGGATTCCTTTGAGAGAATAGAAAAAAAGTTTAGAGAATCATGGTTTGTCGTTAACAAGATATATCTATTCGTTATTCTCCTTATCCTTTCCACAATAAATTCAGGTCTATTCTTTGCTGGTTTTATGATTTCCATAATTTATTATGTTCGAGGCATTGTAACAGCTAGAATCCCTTTTGAGTCTAATGAAACTTTTGATTGTATGACCTATACATATAAAGAGGTGGGAAGTGCTGCTCTAAAGCTGGATATTTGGTATCCAAACCAGATAAAATATGCTTATCCAGTTGTATTCTTTGCGCATGGAGGTGGATGGATTTCCGGTTTTCGAAACCAGCCAAAAAATGTTTCGTGGTGCAAGTTTTTTGCTTCAAGGGGTTTTGTCTCAGTATCTATAGATTATCGTCTTGCTATGATGAATAATATGGAAACTATATTGACTGATTACGCAGATGCACTTTATTTTATTAAGAAAAATGCTGAAGAACTGAAAATAAATAGAGACAATATTGTTCTTATGGGTCTATCAGCAGGTGGTCATATTGCTCTTCTGTATGCCTCCTACTATACTTTTATGAATCACGAAACTAAAATGAAGGGAATCAAAGGGGTTTGTGTTTATTATTCTCCATCGGATTTAAGGGATATGTTTGCAAAGGAACAGAAATCCCTGTTCGGCCGTTTTGCCACAATGACGACCTTAAAGGGAATACCCAAAAACAAGCCCGACCTCTATTCCTACTATTCTCCAATAGAATGGATATCTGAAAGAATGATTCCTGCGCTCGTGGTACATGGCAGGAAGGATATGGTTGTACCCTATACCTCTTCAGTCAGCCTTGTCAGAAAACTCAAATCTAAAAACATACCTTGCAAATTTCTTCTCCATAAAGCAGGCGGACACGGTTTCGAGACTCAACTGAAGGATTTTCGTACGATAAGAATACTCGAGGAGACCATACGGTTTATGAAAAGACCAGTAAACTAGTTTCCATCCGGAAACGGCTATGTCACGTCATGCCGGCGGAAGCCGGCATCCAGAAGTTATTGAAATCGCTCTATTAAAATCTAATTATTTTACTGTGGTTGATGTAAATAATGAAAATAGACTTTTCATATAAGAAAAACCATATTATATCCAATTCAGGATACATTTTTAAAGGTAGGCATTACCGCTGCAGCTTTATGCGTTTTAAAACATTGTATGAAAACCCTGAACCGGGCACAGAGACTGTAGAACTTTACAATTTCCAACCGAAGTCAGAGATCAGGGCTTCATTAATAATATTACACGGATTAGGCAGTTCAAATATTAAATTTTTACTCTGGATGGGTAAACAACTTGCGGCGGCCGGCATTAATACTTCTGTCCCAATACTTCCTGGAATTTATACTAGAGTAGAAGATGGATTTGCTAGTGGCGTTAGCTATTTGTATCCTGATATTACTCGAATGTACAAATGCTGGGAACATGCAGTAGTTGATGTATTTTCAATAATCGATTTTCTTGATCAGAATAACCTTTGGAAACAAAACAACTGCCTTTTTGGATATTGTCTTGGTGGAATGGTTTCCTCGATAGTTTCCGTGATGGATCCTAGAATCTACCAGACTGTTTTCATGACAATCGGTGGTCATCTTCCCAGGATATTATTTGATTCCAGGGTTACCCGTTTTGTCAGGAAGATTATTCAGGGCGGGCTCAAAAGCGATCACTTTCTCCATGATAAGAGAAGGCTGTACAGGATTTATGAGGAACAACTTCCCTTTGTCAAAAAGATGCCTCTCCATGAGATCTTGAACAATGAGCAAATTCACCCGCTCTTCCGAATAGACCCTCTCTCCTATGCCCATTTACTGGATCAATCAAGGACTGTATTTATAGACGCCTTGTTTGATCATTCATTGCCGTTTCAGAGCCGAAGGTTGCTATATAAAGAGATGACAGGAGCTGAAAGATATATCGTTCCTGTTGGTCACACGTCCTGGCTCCCGTTTGAATATCTCCTGGCAAGATACATTGCACATAAAGTCCACGTGGACGGTAGAAATGTTGCCAAAAGGCTTATAAAAAAGGAGCTGATAGAGGATCCAATGGATGATTTTTAATATTGAAAACGCTCAATTCTGCCCTTTCACTTCAGGTTGAGGCCTTCACCGAATCTCAGTCCGCTCCGGGCCATGGGTTCCAGGATCAAAAGGTTTCCGGTAAGATAGAAATATTTTATCTTCAACCATTCAACAAAATGGAGGTCTTTCATGGCAAGAGGCATATGTGGCGTTCCGGTATGGATAGTATTGTCGATTTTTATCGCAACCAGCCCCTTGTATTGCCAGGCGGGGGAGGCCCCTGAATTGCAGGAGTTAGTCGATGAGTTGCGCACCTTGGCTGAAAAATCCAGGGCCGAAAGGGCGGCAGACCGCTGGCTCCAGCAGGCCCTCGAGGACCTGGTGTCAAAATATGACTGGCCTTGGCGCACGGAGTTGCTGTTCGATGACTTCTCCGATGGGAATTTCACTGCAGATCCTGAGTGGACGGTGATATCAGGGAAGTTCTGGGTCGACGCCTCCTTGGGGTTGCGATCCAGCGTGCAGCCCAAAAGACGGGCCGAGCCTGAGGAATCCACGGGGAGACGCTCCACAGACTCGACCAGGGATTTAGGGAGGGCCATATTCGGAGAAGTGCTTGATCAAGCCTTTGGGCGGGATGAGCCCGGAAGAAGTGAATCTCGATCGGAGAGGGATGCCTCCAGAGAAGGCCCTGCGAGCATTCGCCTTGGAACCCGGATCACCAATGCGTTTTCCCTGGAACTGGCCTTCAGCGTTCACAATGAGCCCGGCGTGGAGGGACATCTTGAAGTCGCTCTACTCCAGGAACAGGCCGGGGATTATGGGTACCTGCTGGTAATCCGTACGGGTGAAACCGGGTTGATGGATCTTTATCGACTGCGAAGGGGACAGCGGGAGCTCGTTGAGAGCTCCAGGCTGAAAGCGGCTTCCGCGATCGGGGAACGGTACGAAATAGTATGGCGTCAGGCGGAGAATGGTCAGGTTGAGGTCTTCGTGAATGGGGAAGAGACCATGAATCTCCGTGACAGGGCTTTTCGAGACGATTACAGTTGGCTGGAGTTAGTGAACCAAAGCGGAGAGTTCGGCGTCAGGAGTGTGCGGATTCTGGGCTCCCCACAGTAAGGTGGTTTTATCAGGTTCTGTGACGCATTGGAATCCCTCAAGATGCTCCGGTCTTCCATTCCCACCACTGTGGAGATTCGTGAGGTGAAAAATCAAGGAGTCCGGCTAAAAAACAAGCTGAAATTATTGGAAGGATGGTGGAGCTGATGGGGATCGAACCCACGACCTCGTGACTGCCAGTCACGCGCTC
>CAYVDE010000021.1:0-37249 GCA_964450535.1 uncultured Desulfobacterales bacterium | reverse complement strand
TTGTAATGGAAAGAAAAGAGTAACTCTATGCTAATTTTATGTAAAAAATTTTAAAAGGTATTAATCGCAATGGATATTGAAATAAAAGTAGAGAATTATCTGAAAGAGCGTTTCGGGCAGAAAACCCGGCTGATCTCCATGGAGCGGCTCGGCGAGGGAGTGCACGGCACGGCCTATCGGGTGGGGTTCGAGCACCCGCAGGGCCAAGACCGGTTGATCATGAAGACCCTCTTTCATTCCAGGTTCGGGCATGATCATTATTCCGACAGGGCCCAGGTCCTGCTTCTCGCCCAGGCCAATTTCAACGAGATGCCGAAGCATGTGAGGGCTACGGACGTGGTGGGGGAATCGCCCGACCGGCTAATATCAGTAAAGGACGCCCGGGAATTCTACATATTCATGGAAGAGGCCCGGGGGGTTTCCTATTTCGAGGACCTGGACGCGATTCTAAAAAGGGGTAGCCTGACAAGCCTGGACAGGGAAAGGGCCCGAATGCTCGCGTACTTCATTGCGAATGTCCATGCGCTCAGGTATCCCGGGCAGGATGCAGAGCACCTTTACAGGAGGCGGATCCGGGATCTGATCGGTCATGGCGAGTGCATCATGGGGATCATTGATGCGTACGAGCCCGTAGAGTTCACCACAGACGAGGAACTCGTCGCATATGCGGGTGAATCATTGAAATGGTGGGGAAGGATCAGGGATCGGTGCGAACGCTTATGCAGCGTCCACGGTGATTACCATCCGGGCAACATCAGATTGCATGGTGACGATTTTGTCCTGCTGGACCGCTCCAGGGGGAGCTGGGGCGAGCCGGCCGACGATGTGTCCTGCCTCGGCATGAATTATATCCACTACGCGGTGAAGGACCGCGGGACCTTTGACGGCCCCTTTGCCGAACTGTTTCGGGTCTTTTTGGACGCCTATCTCGAAACGACCCGCGATGAAGGCTTTTTTGAAGTAGCACAGCCCTTTTTCGCCTTCAGGGTACTGGTCATAGCCAATCCGAAATTCTATCCGGACGACGCGACAAAGACCAAGAGAAAGCTGATGGATTTCGGGTTTTCAGTCCTCAATACCACGAGGTTCGAGCCTGAGAATATCGCACGGTATCTGGAGGGCCGATGAGCTTCTGTCTATGGCTGACCGGACTCCCGGGTTCCGGCAAGAGTACGATCCTGAAAGAGCTGTTGGGATTATTGGGCGCATCGGGTATTGAACCGGTCGCCCTGGGCCTTGATCACATGCGAAAGATCATCACGCCCGATCCGAAATACACAGAAGAAGAGCGAGGCATAGTATACCGATCACTGGTTGTGACGGCGCAACTCCTGGTCGTGGAGGGCGGCAGGCACGTGATCATCGACGCCACAGGAAACCGCAGGGAGTTCAGGGAACTGGCCCGGAGATTGATACCCGGTTTTGCAGAAGTCTACATCCAATGCGCTTTTGAGAAATGCAAGGAACGGGAGGCATCGCGCCGGGGTCAGCCTGTTGAAAAAGACCTGTATCAACGTGCTGTTAAAGGATCGTTGACAGGAGGGTTGCCCGGAGTTTCGGTCCCTTACGAGGCACCTGAAAACCCGGAAGTCCTGGTGCGATCGGACATCCTCTCTCCCCGGGAATCGGCGGAAAGGATCGCGGAGTATGTGCGGTCCAGGTGGCCCGGCCTGTTCTACCGTGAAAGGGGGGGGACATGCTGAAGACGGCTGTCGAGGCCGCTTTGAGGGCCGGCCCGAAAGCAAGTTGTGTGATTGAAAAAAACCGACAGGGTTATGCCGGGTTATACAGGCCCGGCACATCCTTTTTCGGACGTCTGACTTTGGGTAAAATAACGGTAAAAGTAGACCCTTGCCCAAGCTTGCTCTTAACAGCCACTTTTCCCTCATGGCCTTCCACAATTGCTTTCACAGTCGCCAGGCCTATCCCCTCGCCCGTCTTTTTTCCAGCTGTTTTACCTCGGCGAAAAATGTCGAAGATGAATGGGAGGTCATCAGGCTCGATGCCTCGGCCCTCGTCCATGATGCTGATTCGAATATCATGATCGGTCTCCTTTTTAGATATGGTGATGATTCCTCCTTCTTTCGAAAACTTAAAGGCGTTATCCAGCAGGTTTGTGAAGGCTCTCCTCAGCCTTTTCGGGTCCGCCTCAATTATCGGCAGGCTTTTTTCATTCTGCAGTTTCAGTTCGATGCCGGATTGCATGGCCCTTGATTGGTAGGCATTGAAGATCTCAATCAACTCCTTGTCCAGAGAGGTGGCCTCAAAATTTAGTTTCAGCTCACCTGTCTGTAAGCGGGCGAATTCGAGAAAGTCGTTGACAAGAGAATCCAGCCTGTGGACCTCCTTGTGAATTATGCCGATATAGTCGCCTTGTTTTTCCTCGGTCAAATCCGTTGCCTTCTTGCAGAGCCGCAGTGTGAACCCCCCGATAATCGAGAGTGAAGACTTCATGTCATGGGCGAACATGGAGATGAGGTTCTCCCGTTCACGCTCCATGGCCTTGAGAGAAGATATGTCCTGAAAGGCCTCCACAGCGCCGATCAGGTCGCCGTTGTTGTCCAGCAGGGCTGCCGTGTGCATCCTGACGGGAATGGTTTCTCCGGCCTTGTCCTGGATCGTGGTCTCTGTCTGCAGTACGGGTTGGCGTCGATGAATAGCGGTTTTTAGAGGGCAGTGAAGTTTGCACAGGCCCCCTTGCATTAGGTCCCCGCAGTAGCGGCCCAAGGCCTCTTCTTCGGAATACCCGGTGAGTGCCTCTGCCCAGGGGTTGAAACTGGTTATTATCCTTTGAGGGTTTACTGTTATTACGCCGACCGGAAGGCTTTCTATAACGAAATTGCAGAAAGACGTATCCTGGAGATCTTTCTGGCTCCCGAGGTCCCCTGGCATGTCAGTGGTATTCTCTTCCATTTGGCCACCTCCAATGAAACCGGGACTGCTAATAGGCATAGCCGGGAATACCCTTCAACAAAGACCGCTTCGTCTCCATCCCTGAAAGGACTCCGGAATCCGGTTCCTGCTGATGTTGTTTCAAGGATAACCGGCTTTCCTCCCGGGGTAAAATTAATTTTTTGTCGGCCTCTTACCATGGTCTTTTTAGTCTTCGGCGTGTTGCGGGTGACCGTGTGGAACCGGATAAAAAAATTCGGAATTGATCTGCGACGAGCCATGCCTTAGCAGGCTTTCCAATGAGTGCTGTAACAAATCACGCCCGGAATTTTGCCACTTCCTTCTTCTTGCTCTTCGCGTCCTTCGTGGTGAAACAGGGGAATGGAAAAAGAAGGGACCTGCCCTGTGGACAGGTCCGCCTCGAGACCACGGTCCGATGTCCCTGCTATATCTTTCATGGGCTTGACTTCGCTCCTAACCCGTCGATACCGGGTCGTCAGGAATGGGCCACTCGCCGCGCTCCTCGAGTACTTCGCGGTATGCCTTGAGGGCCTCGTTCACTGCGGGCATACCTCCGTAGGTGGACAACTGGAAGAACACCTCGGCAAGCTTTCGAGGGTCGCATCCCACATTGAGTGCCCCGTTTATATGGAGCTTGAGTTCGTCCGTAGCCCGGAGGGCGGCGAGCATGGCGCAGGTTACCATCTGCCTCTCAGCCAGGGTCAGGACCTGCCTGGAATAGAGGTTTCCGGTGATGTGCATTGAGAGTTCATTCGCAAGCTCCCGGTCAAATGCCTTCCAGGTAAGGTAGGGCGGGTCCATCTTGATGCCCTTGCCGAAGAGTGTCCGGGCTGTTTCCTGGGTGCGTTTTTTGAGGTCTTCTTCCTTTCCCATGGGCGGTCCTCCGGGGGGTGATGGTGTTTGGCCGAAACAAGAGGCGGCGCTCAGCAAAGATCTTCAACGGGGCCAGTGTAAACGATTCGTCAAGAATTTGGCAAAGGGTTCTTGTGCGGAGGGGTGCGGTAGAAATAGTGTTTTTGTATTGTTGGGCTTATATAGTTATTTTAGTATCTCTTCCCTCCCTGCTGTAAACGACCGAGTCCGGCATGATTCCTGCTTATAATATTCAGTTGTTGCTGGACCCGGAGCTGAGGGCCATTGTGATTATGAATCCTTATTCGATTTCCCTGATCTGCACCGCCCTGGTGGGGGCCGCTGTGGGCGTCTTTGTGTGGAGGTGGCGAAGGGCTGAGCCTGTTCATGCCTTCCCCCTGCTCATGTTCGCCCTGAGCTGGTGGTCTTTCACTTACGGCATGGAGGTGGCGAGCACGGACCTGGACGGAATGCGGTTTTGGACCCGCCTCTCGTATCTGGGAATCGCCTCGTCACCGGTTTTTTGGCTGGTCTTATCGGCCCAGTACACGGGAAAGGATCGCTGGCTTCGACGGCCCACACTCGCGGTGTTGTTCGCTGTCCCGCTGTTGTCAACGCTCCTGGTATGGACCAATGAATTCCATTGTTTCTTCTACCGGGACGTTTCACTGGATATGAGCGGCGCCTTCCCCTTCCAGTCACTGAACCCTGGGCCGGGATACTGGGGCCACGTTGTTTTCTCCTACATCTGCATGGCAGGCGGAACACTGTTGATCTTCTCTACCTGGCTTCGTTCGACCCGGATCTATCGCCGCCAGGCCGGTATCATGCTGGTGGGCGCATCGGTTCCCTTTGCGGCCAACATCCTTTATGTGGCGGGGATTCGACCGTTCGGCCATCTGGACATCACCCCGTTCGCGTTCACCGTGACTGGACTTACCGTGGCGTTGGGTTTGTTCCACTACAAGTTGTTTGATCTCCTGCCTTTGGCCCGGGACGTCCTCCTGGAAAACTTGAAGGACGGTATCATCGTGGCGGATGCGGAAAAGAGGATCGTTGAACTGAACCCAAGGGCAATGGAGCTCCTGGGGATTGAAGGAGAATCCTTTCCGGGCCGGTACGTTTCCCTTGCCCTGGCGGATTATCCAGCCATTGCCGCGCTCTTTGATTCGGAACGGGAAACCCGTCAGGAGGTGGTCATCAGGTCCGAACCTCTGCTGGTAGTGGATGCTAGGATCTCTCCTGTCATAGACAAGATCGGGACCGAGATCGGGAGACTGTTGTTGCTAAGAGATGTCACGGCAGCAAAAAATGCGGAAATAGAGCTTCGAAAAGGCAACGAACGAATGGAGCTTCTCCTTCATTCCCTTCCGCAGGCGGTTCTGGTGATCGATGCGAACACTCAACGCATTTTGGACGTGAATCCCCAGGCCTGCCTGCTGATCGGCCTGCCTTCGGAGAGGATTGCTGGCCGGGAATGCCGTTCCTTCATATCCCGGAAAGAAGAGCGCGCCTGTCCCATGACCGGAGAGGGGAAGACCATGGACCGGACCGAGTGCGTACTCATAAATGCCGACGGCGAAGAGATTCCGGTCCTGAAGACAGCCCTGGCTGTCGATGTGGAGGGAGACCGGTGGCTTATCGAGTGCATCTCGGATATCAGCGAGCTCCGGCGCGCCGAGCTGGAGCGGTTGGAAAAGGAGAGGCTTCAGGCACTGGTGGAGACGGCGGGGGCTGTGTGTCACGAGATGAATCAACCTCTCATGGCGGTATCTGCTTATGGAGAGCTGTGTCTAATGGACCTGGAAGAGGGCCATCCGGCCTTTGGAAAGATTCAGAAAATAGTGGATCAGGCGGGGCGGATGGCCCGGATCACGCGAAAACTCACAACGGTGACAAACTACAGGACCAAGGATTACTTGAAAGGGAAAATTCTCGATATCAACTCTTCCTCTGAAAAAAAGGGGGAATCCGATCTTGCCTTCTGATCCAGTCAGTGACTTGGTGCAAGGTTCCACAAATACGATCCAGGCATTCTGCTTCTCCTTCTTCGTGCACTTCCTGATCTTGGTAGTTTAAAAGCTCCTGTTTCACCACGAAGGACATGAAGAACACGAAGGAGACAGTGGTATAATCCAGATCGAAATCGGGATCGCAATCGATTTCCACCATTCCATAGCCCCCGGGGTCTTCCTTCACACAGCGGTAGACGCCGACACTTTTTTTTGTTACTGCTTTTGAGGAGTAGGGCACTTATCAAGCCATCCTTATCCAGCAATCCTGCCTTGAGCAGGGGGTCTCCACCCAATGGACAGAACACTACTTGTTATATTTGCAGTAGTTGCATCGCTGGCCTTCCTCATTTGCGGCCCCGGCAAGCCGGGAACTTCAGAGGCAGAAGAGATCTCTCCCCGCGAGTATGCCCCGGCGATATGGGGCAAGGTGTACCCGCTGCAATACGAATCCTGGCTCAGGACCAAAGACCCCAAGCCCGCCGGCAAGAGCACATACAAGAGAGGATGGGATGACGATAAGATTGTATACGACAAGCTCAGCGAGTTCCCTTTCCTGGGACTACTCTACCATGGTTGGGGGTTCGGTATAGAATACAATCAACCAAGGGGTCATTATTACGCGGTCCGGGATCAACTGGAAATCGATCCGTCCAGGGTGTCCCCAGGCGGCGTCTGTCTGGGGTGCAAGAGCCCGTTTCATAAGGAGATGACCGAAAAGCACGGCATGGATTACCTCAAGAAGCCCTTCAGGGACGCTGTTGCCATGCTGCCTGAAAAACACAGGGAGCTGGGACCTGCCTGCATTGATTGCCACCAGCCGGATCCCATGAGCCTCAAGATCAAGAAGGCTCATCTCGATGACGGCCTGCGCATGATCGGCAAGAAAAATCCGGGACGCCGGGAGCTGAGAATGCTGGCCTGCGCCCAGTGCCATGTGACCTATTTCGTCCCAAGGGACGAACAGATGAAAGTCTCCGCTGACATAACGCTGCCTTGGAAAAACGGGCAATGGGGCGATATCTCGATTGAGGGCATAATAGATGATCTTTTGTCCGACGACTCGAGGCTGGAATGGACCCAGGAAGTCACCGGTTTCAAGATGCCGTTCATTCGCCATCCCGAGTTCGAGCTGTTCAGCAGGGGCAGTGTGCACTTTAAGGCCGGCGCGGCATGCGCCGATTGCCACATGCCGTCCATCAGGGTCGATAAACACAGGATTTCCGACCACGATGTGACAAGCCCCCTCAAAGCAGATCTACAGGCGTGCCTTCAATGCCATACCCAATCAAAAGAGGTGTTGAGAGAGCGGGTGAGTCACATCCAGGACAGGACCCTCTCCCTGATCCTGAGGGCTGGTTACGCCACGGCCGCCTGCGCCAAGCTATTTGAGATCCTTCATGAGGCGCGGGCCCAAGGCGTCATCGTGGATGGTGCGATCTATAATTTTGCCAAAGACAGTTATACACAGGCCTTTTTAAGGGTGGTCTTCATCAGCGCCGAGAACTCCACGGGCTTTCACAATCCGGTGGAAGCCGGACGGGTGCTTGGAGACGCCGTTGCTTTTGCAGGCAGGGCCGAGGGCCTGCTTCGGCAGATGCTGGCCGGCGCGGGTATGGATCCCGGGCTCGAGACGCCCTTGGAACTCGGCAAATACCTGAATTGCAGGGGAGAGGAAGGGCTCGGCTTCGAGCCTGACCAGGAGTTCGAAGACCCGTTCGGTATTCAAGAGTTCTTCTTGTCTGAAGAAACAAAAGGTCTGCCCTGATTTTCCCGACACCTTTGATTGATATCGCCCGGGGCGGTCATTCACGCCTGCTCATTGAGTTTTACCCTTTTGCCCGCGTTTACCTGTTCAAATGCAGGGACAAGGCCGCAAAAACAGGGTGGGACAAAAAAACGTAACCATGGTAGGCTGTTCCATACAGGATGTCCGGGTTTTTTCAATGCATGCTGTGCATTTCCGCTCGCAGATCTCCACTGGCTATAGGAGGAAGTGGTCATGGAAAGGAATATATTCATAACCGAATTTGACAAAAAAAGGCTTGAAGAACTCATAGATGTAGCTGAGGAGTTCGGCGGTCATGACAGGAGGGATCTGGAGGCCTTGGCAGATGAGCTGATAAAATCCGAAGTGGTGCCCTCTGAAGAAGTGCCGCCGAATGTGGTGACCATGAACTCCAAGGTCCTTCTTCGTGACATGGAGACCTCCGAAGAAATGATTTATGTGCTTGTATTTCCAAAAGATGCCAATGTCGATGCGGGGGCCATTTCCATCCTGGCACCCATCGGCACTGCGATTCTGGGTTACGCCAAAGGCGATGTTATTGATTGGCCCGTTCCTTCAGGAATTCGCCGGATCAGGATCGAGGAGATCCTGTACCAACCGGAAGCGGCCGGCGACCTTCATTTATAGCGCCAAATATCCCGTTAAACACTTTTGCTCCCGCAAGGAAGCAAGAACCCCGGGTAAAAAGGGTTTTCTTCGAGAGAGCCGGGTTTTTGAAGGGCCATCAAATCCGGGAAAGGAGAAGACACCAATGAAAAGAAAAACAGGAGACGGCGGCTGTCATTCCTAACCCTGCCCGGGCGCACGGTAAGCAGGAGGTTGAATGAATTACTCCATCCTTCAATGGATTGGAGATGAGGCGGTGCTCAACAATTTTGTGGCCGGTCTTCCCACTTTCATCCTGATCGGCCTCATTGTCCTTTGCATCGCCGTGCTTTCCAAGGGTGCTGACTGGATGATCGACGGCGTGGTCCAGCTGGCAGAGCGTACAGGCCTCCCCAAGATCGTAATCGGCGCAACCATTATCTCCCTGGGCACCACCATGCCTGAGGCCTTTGTCTCCGTCATGGCGGCCTTCATGGGCAATCCTGGGCTGGCGCTCGGTAACGGTGTCGGCTCCATTATCGCCGACACCGGCCTGATCTTCGGACTGACGTGCATCCTGGCGGCAGTGCCGGTGAATCGCTTCATCCTGAATCGTACCGGGTGGGTGCAGGTGGGGTCGGCCACACTGCTTGTCCTGATCAGTGTGGCGGCCCTGATGATGTCCCCCGGGAGCAAGCCGGTCATTCACCGCTGGGTGGGGGTGCTCTTTCTCTTGATGCTGGTCGCCTATATGTACGCGGCTTATGTGTGGGCCCGCCAGAGTAACGCCCGGCTGCTGATTTCAAATGAAGTGGATGAGGAGGGCAAAGAGGCCAGGCCTATGGGCCTGGGGCTCTGCTGGACCTGCATCACCGGAGGGTTGATCATGGTAATCGGGGGCGCCAGGGTTCTGGTTCCCAGCGCCTCCCAGATCGCCTGGCGTATCGGAGTGCCCGATGACGTGATCGCATCCACCCTGGTGGCGCTTGGGACGTCGCTGCCGGAATTGATGACGGCTGTCGCCTCTGTCCGCAAGGGGCATCCGGAGATAACAGTCGGCAACATCGTCGGCGCCGATGTGCTCAACTGCCTGTTCGTTATCGGTGCGGCCGCAGCGGCGAAGCCCCTGATGATTCCGCCCAACTTTTTTTACTTTCACTTCCCGACAATGCTGATAATCCTGTATTCGTTCCGGGCTTTTATTTTTATGAACAAGACCGGCGGGTTCAGGCGCTGGCAGGGCTTCTGGTTGCTGGGAATCTACCTGGTCTATATCGTTGTGCAATACGCCTTGAATATAGGCCAGAAACTCCATTGAACCTGTCCTCAAAGAGAGGTTAGGCGCAGGCCGAATGCTGACAGATTGAGTCGAGGTATATTATGAAAATTGATCAAGAGAGCAAAGGAGAGGACCACCGCCCCTGGGGGTTTTATGAGATCCTTTCGGACGATGTGGATCACAAGGTAAAACGTATTACCGTATACCCCGGCCGGCGTCTCAGCTACCAGCGTCATTTCCGGCGCTCCGAGCACTGGTTCGTGATCAAAGGAAAAGCGGTCGTTACCAGGGACGATGAGGACATCGAGCTCATGGCGGGCCGGGCGGTTGATCTGCCTGTCGGGACATGGCATCGTGTTCAAAATCCGGGTGGGGAAGACCTGGTATTCATCGAGGTCCAGACCGGAGATTACTTTGGAGAGGATGATATTGAGAGATCCGAGGACGACTATGGCAGGGCCTGAAAAACAGGAAATCCCCTATTATGATTGAGCTCCTGACAATGGGGGTCGTTTTAGGGTTGTATTCCGGGTTTGCTCCGGGCCCCTTGCTGACGCTCACGGTCTCGGAGACAATCCAGCACAACATCGCCGCCGGCATGAAGGTGGCTGTTGCTCCCCTTGTGACGGACTTGCCCATCATACTTGTTACGGTATTCGTGTTGTCGAGGTTTTCCGGTTTCCACCATGTGTTGGGAGGCATCTCCCTTATGGGCGGGTGTTTTGTCCTTTACCTGGGGTATGGGAGCATGAAGACAAAAGGGGTGTCTCTTCGTCTTGAAGAGGAACAGTCCGGATCGCTGACAAAAGGGGTCCTGGTAAATGCGCTCAACCCGTCTCCTTATCTATTCTGGTTCAGTGTCGGCGGCCCCATGATCATTCAGGCCATGGGGCGGAGCATGATCGGGCCTTTTGTCTTTATCGTGAGTTTCTACACGCTCCTCATCGGGTCCAAGGTGTCTCTGGCCTTGCTGGCCGGCCGTTTCAAATCGTTTCTCACCGGCAGGGCCTACATCTACACCATGCGTTTTTTAGGCCTGGTAATGTGGGGCCTGGCAATGGTCCTTTTTCGTGAGGGGCTGAGGCTGCTGGGAATTATTTAAAGGCTAAAACCCGTCATTTCTGAATTGGAAACTTGCTAATGCCCAAAAAGCGTTTCTGACTCATCCTGGCCACAGGCGCGAGTCCGTTCGGCCTGCCCGGCATCCCCTTTGACGGCCACAGGGTCCTTTCCAGCAAAGATGCGTCGTGCATGCAGGAGGTCCCTGAGTCCAGCTTGATTGTCGGTGTGAATGCCTGTTTTGCGGTGTCAGGCAATCCAGCGTTTTTTGATGTTTCGAAGGCTGATTGCAAACAAGGCTATGCAGAATACAGACAGTATAATTAGATTTATTGAGAAGGACATTGAGTGACTGCCATGGACGGCACCATGCAGCACGTCGACCCCATAAGTGAGCGGAAAGACATAGGCAAGTGGTTTCAGAAATATCGGCAGTTTTTCGACCGGAAAGAAGAGCCCGCAGAGGAAGATCATGGGGAATCGGAAGAAGTTGGAGAATGTCTGGGCCTCGAACACTTCACTCACCGCAACGGCAATGAACAGGCCCAGAAAGGTCGAGGCCACCGCTATCAGGAAGACGGAAGGGATGAACGCCGCCCAGGCCACCTGGGAGAGGTCGGTCATGAATGCGGCCATGGCCACCGGCACAAATGCATTGGCGGTGCCGAAGAGTATGGCCCCGCTGGTCTTGGCCAGCATCAGGAGCTCCAGTGGTATCGGAGCCAGGAGGAGCCTCTCAAATGAGCGGTTCTTCTTCTCGAACGTCACGGTCACGGCCAGCATGGAAGTGGTTCCGAACAGGATGGAGATCGCCACTACGCCCGGGAGAAGTGTGGGTATGCTCCCCAGGGCGCTTCCGGACTTGATGAAAAACATGCCCGTCCATGCCAAAGGGAAGATGATGCCCCAGCTGACATTAGGCGGTTTCAGGTAATAGGTCCGCATATCCTTTTTAAGGATGTTCCAGAACGCGATCCAGAGATTCATCGCGCGCCCCCAGCCTTTTGTTTATCTTTCCGCATGGCATCCGCCTCTATGCCGGTGATTTTTACAAAAACGTCCTCGAGAGACGGCCGCATTCTTCTGGCCTCTGAGACCTCTATGCAGTTTTCCTCCAGGAAACGCACCAATTCTCCTGCACGCACGGGCAGGCGGGACTCAACTCGAATCAGGTCATGGCCCGGGAAGGAGAAATCCAGGTCAGGGAAGGATTCCTTTATCCTGTTCTTCACCTCGTCCAAGGAGTTGGTGCAGGAGATCTGCAGGACATGCCTATCCTTGAGCGGCTGGAGAAGGTTCTCTACCGTGTCGATGCGCACGATGCGTCCGGACACGATAAAGGCGATGCGGTTGCAGAGCCTTTCGGCTTCCTCGATGTAATGGGTGGTAAGGAAGATGGTGGTTCCGGCCCGGTGGAGGTCCGCGATGAGCTGCCGGAGCCGGCGTGCGCCCGACACGTCTATGCCGGTTGTGGGTTCGTCCAGGAACAGGATCCGGGGCCTGTGGATGATCCCGGCTGCTATGGTGAGCCGGCGCTTCATGCCCTTGGAGTAGCCGCCGAACTTCCGCTCCGCCGCATCTTCCAGGCCGAAGGTGCCAAGGAGTTCCTTTGCCCGCGCCTTTCTCTCAGCCTTCCCCATTCCGTAAAGCGCCGCGCAAAAGGAAAGATTGTCAAAGCCCGTGAGCTCAGGATAGAGATTGCTCTCATCCGGGACCACGCCGATATGTCTCTGGGCGGCCCTGGGGCTTGAGGTGCAATCTATGCCGTCGATGATTGTGGTGCCGCCGTCCGCTCGGGCCAGGCCGGTCAGTATGTTGATGGTAGTCGTCTTACCCGCACCGTTGGGGCCGAGAAAACCGAAGAGCTCCCCGCGCTGTACTTCAAAAGAGATTGAGTCAACGGCCGTGACACCTGCGAAACGCTTGCTCAGATCGCTCACCAGGATTACCGCTTCTTCCGCTGTCATATTTTATCCTTCATGCCGCATGCACTTGCCTTCGGCCGCTGTCAGCCCTCCTCAATGAATCTCGTAAATGAGCCTGTTCGTTTCCCCGCCCTGTTTTCTCCGGTCCCCGTGGCAATAGAGCACGACCTTTGGGTGAAGGCCCCGAAGGGCCTGCACAATCACCCTCATGCCTATTCAAGGGGAGACCCTCTCGAAGAGTTCCCGGTCGCGGTCCTGAAGGAAGACGCGGCCGAAGGATCCCTGTGCTGCCTGATCGAACCAGGAGAGAGCGGTCTTTCGGCACTCGGCACAGACGCCTATGGGGATTCGAACACCGAAGATATGGGCCCCCGTGCTCGCTGCGGATTCCACACCCAGTGCTCCTGCACAGTCCCTGCAAACCCTTATGCGTTCCCGCTGTCGCTCGAAAATACCATCGGTGTCATAGAAGAGTTCCCTCTTGCGCTCCAGCACATCCCCGGGAGAGTAAGAAGGGGCCTCGTATTTACCGTCCAGGAAAGCCATTCTCAGGCGTGCAGTGAGCCGATCGATGTTCCGGGTCACCTCGGGGCTCTGGGGCCGGTAGTCCCGGTCGTAGTTGGGTTCCTTGACAGTGCGGGTGTCCAGCCCGGCCATGGCCATTATAATGCCCACATTGACATAAGGCAGGGCGCTCTCAACGGCGTAACCACCCTCTAAAACCGCGATGTCGGGCCGGAGCCGGGCGTTCAGAGTTGCGTATCCGCGTGCGGAGAAATTCATGTCGGTGATCGGGTCACTGAAGTGGTTGTCCTGCCCGGCCGAATTGATCACCAGTTCCGGCTGGAAGCGCTCGAGAAGGGGCATGACGAGTTCTTCCATGACCACCAGGAACCCTTCTTCGCCTGTCTGCGGCGGCAGGGGGATGTTCACTGTTGAGCCCAGGGCGTTCGGGCCGCCCATCTCCTCGGGAAATCCGGTCCCGGGGTAAAGGGTGCGGCCGTCCTGGTGCATTGAAATGAAGAGCGTATCAGGGTCGTGCCAGTAGATGTCCTGGGTGCCGTCTCCGTGATGGCAGTCGGTGTCCACTATGGCTACCTTTCGAATTCCGTATTTCCGGCGGATGTACTCCACCATTATCGCTTCAATATTGATGTTGCAGAATCCGCGGTTTCCGTGGACCACCCGCATGGCGTGGTGCCCGGGAGGACGGACCAGTGCGAATGCATTGTCCACTTCCCCTTTCATTACCGCGTCCGCGGCCACAAGGCAGCCGCCGGCGGATATCAGGTGACTTTCCGTTGTGACCGACTCCTCGTCGGGCACACAGAAGTGGACGCGTTGAATGTCCTCGATCGAGGCTGGGCGGACCCTGTACTCCACGATATTGTCCAGGTCCAGGAGCCCTTCTTCCAGCACCTGGTCACGGGTGTAGAGAAGACGCTCCTCCCTTTCAGGATGCGTTGGACTTATAGCCCAGTCAAAAGCAGGAAAGAAGACGAGCCCCGTACGTCTGAGTGCCTGTGCCATGGCGATCAGTACCTCCCCTTCCACTCCGTTATGAGCCCGGGCGTGACACACATGCAAATGCGGATGTTCCGGCCTGTGCGCATGAATCCCTGGATCATGTTGAAGCTCTGCTTCTCGGTCACCGCGACTTCGGGTTTCAAGTAAGTCCCCCCCGCTTCTATGACGAGCTTCTCAAGCGCCTCCCTGGCAATAGCCATGCTCTGGTCCAGGTCGAATTCCGAGTCGATGAAGTCCTGGATGCCTGCCTCGGGAACGACGACAGTACCCCTGCCCGTGTCCGCCTGGAGAGAGATCTCGGATGTGACCCTGGAGATGGCGGCGCCCACCGCATTTGCCACACCCGCGTGGGGCGGTACCCGGCAAGGGATTCCCAACGCCCTTTCCAGGGGGCCGGCCAGTTGGTTCGCCGGACCTCCCACGAGGACGACATTAGTAGGCTCTATGATCACGCCTTCGAGCACCTCGCGTACCGTGTAGACCGGTTGTGAGTTGATGAAGTGGAGGAATGCCCGGACCGACTCGGCGATCAGGTCCGCTGTGCGGTTGAGGACGGCATCTGCCGCCTCTATGACCTCCATGCCGAGAGAGGCCGAGATCGGTTCCATGGCCCGCAGGGCCCGGTCTCTTTCACCGGCCTCGAGCAGCCCGAGAGCTATCATGGCGTCTGTGGGCGTGGGCCGTGGACCGCCCAGTGCTGCGGGTGGGCCGCATCGAGTGGGTCCGATTCGAAGCCGCCCTTCTGAATCCGTGCGGACCTCACTGTCTCCCCCGATGCCTATGGAGCGTGTCTGAAGTGAGCGGAGTAGAGTCAGGTAGGGACCAAGGCGGATTCCGAACGGTTCCAGAAGCGGGGCCCTTTTGTAAATGATCCCGATGTCCGTTGTGGTGCCACCCACATCCAATACCAGTGTGGTGCCCGGGCATGCGTCCAGGGCCAAAGCCCCCATAATGCTGGCGGCCGGGCCTGATTGGGCTGTTCGGGCCGGGAATCGGAGGCTTTCTTCAAGGCCCACGGTGCCGCCGTCCGGCTTGAGGAGATAGCGCGGGCCTTGAAGCCCATGCTCATTGAGTGTGAGGACAAGCGCCCGGACAAAGGCCTCGTGAGTTTCCCGGAGCGCGGCGTTGAGGTATGTGGTGGTAATGCGGCGCGGGAAGTTCAGGTTTCCCGAGACCTGGTGCCCCATGGCCGGCTGCAGGAATTCAGTGCCGGCCCATTCGGCCATAAGGAGTTCGTGGGCCGGATTGCGGACCGAGAACTTGCTCACCAGGCCAAGGGCCTTTATACCCTGTGACCGTATGGATTCCGCCGCAACCTCCACCGCCTCGCGGTCAAGGGCTTTGACTTCGAATCCCCGGTGATCCAGGCAGCCGTCAACCACATGGTAGGAAGGACCCACGGAAAAGCCTTCAGGGTCCATGCCGGGTCCTGCGGAGACAATCATGCCGGCAGGTGCAAGGCGGTCCTGGACAATGGCATTGGTCGCCATGGTGGTGGAGAAGGAGAGGCGCACTATCCGCTCAGGGGGCAAGCCGGAGACGGTCTTTCTTATGGCCTCTTGAAGGGTGGCCTGAAGGTCGTCTCCCGTGGGGACCTTGACCGACGAGACCACATCTTCCGGAGAAATCAGCACGGCGTCGGTCTGGGTGCCGCCCACATCCAGGCCCAGGATCAGCCCGGAGTCCAGGGTATCGCGGTTATTTTTCGGCATGAATGGATTTCCTCGTCTCTGCCGTTAAGAAACACTCCGATTCATGGTTGGTGGTACGTAGCTGATGTCCGGCAAGTGCCGGCTCACAGCAAGACCGCACCTCAACACCTGTATTCCAAAGGCCCTATGGCATCTATCCCATAAGCCCTGCCCTCTATCCTTTCACCCACACCTACACCTACACCTACACCTACACCTACACCAACTACCGTTATCACTGTTCAAGTAAAAAGCAAGACAAAGAGCCAAGACATTATGCCCGCTGAGACCGGAGTGACAATCCACCCCATCCCGATTTTCATAAGTATTCTGGGGCTCACGGTGCGTATGTCACCCACGAGACCCACGCCCACCACGGCACCCACTATGGCCTGGGAGGAGGAGACCGGGATGCCCACCTGGGTGAAGATGTGGAGAGTCAGAGCACCGGCAAGTACTGTAACAAATGCCGTGAACGGGTCCAGCGGGGCGATGTCTTTGCCCACTGTCATCATCACCCTGCGGCTGAAGGTCAGGACACCGGCTGCAATGGCGAGTCCGCCGATGAGGCTCGCAGTGTCGGGGTCCAAAAGCCCTGAACCCACGTACATGCCTGTCACATTCGCCACATTATTCGACCCCAGGGTGTAAGCGCCGTAACATCCGGCCGACAGGATGCCCAGGAAGTAGATCTGGCTTCTCCTCGCCATGCCCATTTTGAATCGATTGAAAACAGAGGTGAGCAGTCGCAGCAGGATGTATCCCAAAACAAGCCCGCAGATCGGGGTTAGCACCCAGCAGGTGACGATCTTGAAAAGGCGGGAAAAATCAGCCGATCCTTGGAGCAGGCCCACCCCCAGGATGGCTCCGATGACAGCGTGAGACGAGGAGGCAGGCAGGGCCAGTACGGTCAAGGCGGTCATGGTGAGCGCTGCGGCCAGGGCGCATATAAAGGCCTCCATGGGCATGAGGCGGGAGAGGTCCGTAAGTACCTGCATGCACTTGGGACCCTCGAGAAGGGCCCCTATTATGACGAAGACGGCGGTGAGCCGGACTGCGGTGTGATAGCGGATTGTCCCGGTGGCTACCCCCGTGCCGAAGATGTTGGCCGAGTCGTTTGCTCCGAGGCTCCAACCCAGAAACGCGCCGCTGAGGATCTTCCACATGATGGCCTAAGGTTTCAGGTTTCAGGGGTCAGGGGTCAGGGATCGGGTGTCGGGTTACAGGGCAAAAAACGATGGGTTCAGGGGGCCAAACCGAAGTCCGGGCACGCACGTTCCGGCGCCGGAGCTGGGAGAAGAAGGACCTGAAAGAAACGGTCATGTTCACCTGATGATGGAGCTGATGATACCCAGGTGGTCACCGGCGTCTTCTATCAGGTCGCTAACCGAGCAGAGGCGGGAAAGAAATCCGGAGAGCAGCTCTCCCTCCCAGAAATCGTCCACAGGGATAGCCCTTGCATCCCTCATCAACCCGAATTTCAGATCGTCGACCCGTTTTTCGTATATCCGGATAGCCAGCAGCTTCTCCCGCAGGACCTCTCCCCCTATCATCGCCTGAAGAGTGATGCGAAGCATCTCGCACATCTGCTGGTTCAGAAAGGCGACCCTGGCGGCTTCGCTTCTCAGTGAATCGGGAAACCGGATTTCCAGGTAGCATGCAGCCGAGTATTCCAGGAGGTCGAAGCCCTGATCCACAATCTCCACGAACTTGGAGAGTTCCGGCCTAAGGTATGGCAGAAAGGCCCCCTCATAGATATTGTGGACGATGTCCCTGCGAATGATGTCGGCCTCCCGCTCCAGTTCCTTTACCCTTCGCATTCGCCGGTGGTCGTTTTCCTTGATCGCCTTTAGAAAAGCCTCGCATCCGGCCCCGAGAAGGCGGACATGCCGGTCCATGTCTTTGACCACCTCTTTCTCGAGGTTGCCGTGTCCTATCAGCTTTTTAAGAAACATGGTCTCCTCGCGCCCGAATGATGAGCATGGCGGCCATGGCGTCCATCATGGAAATGACCCCCACTATCTTCTCTCCGTCGCAGGCGAAAAGCCGGGCCACACCTGACTGTTTCATCATGGCCGCGGCTTCCACAAGGGGCATGTCCTTGCTGATGCAGGAAATCGGACGGGATGCGATCTCAGAGACCTGCATCTCTTTCGGATCAGTACCCTGGGCCAGGACCTTGTAGACTATGTCCCGTGCCGTAATGACGCCGTCGTCCATATCTCCGCCGGGAAAACGCACCAGGAGACAGCGTATGCGCCGGTCCACCATAAGTTCAATGGCGTCATACACGCTGTCGTCGGAGTCAACGGACTCGAGCCGTGTGGTCATGAACTCGTAAACTTTCATGGGAAAACCTCCGAAGGGGGAATGAGACCTTGGGGCCGTAAGTGCTCTGGAGGCCGCTAGGGGTCTTGACGGGATAAGTTATACTCGAAACCGAAGCTTCTTTCAATGTTCCGCATCCCGTGTGGAGGGAGTAGCGGTACATCGCCGGTTCCTTGCCTTTTTTGGGAGGCCTTCAGGAGTATGTCGCTCAGGTGCTCCATCGGATCACGAATCGGCCCCATACTTCCGGATTTTTTTGTGGAGAGTCTTTCGAGTGATCCCCAGCCTTCGGGCCGCCTCGCTCTTGTTCCCCGCGGTCTCGGCCAGGGTCTTCAGGATGGCGGCCTTTTCCAGGTCTTCCAGGGGGAGGCTCCCAAAGGGCCCTTCCGCGACTGTCTCCTGGGTCCCGCTCTCATCCCCTGTGGCGGGCATGACTGAGAGGTCGGCGGCGTCGATTATCTCGGAGCGGGAGAGCACCACGGCGCGTTCCACGACGTTCATTAGTTCGCGCACGTTTCCCGGCCAGTCGTGTCGAAGAAGAAGGTCCATGGCCTGGGGCGTGAGCCCCCTTATCTCCTTTTGGTTGGCGTCTGCAAAATGCTCCAGGAAGTGCTGGGCCAGAAGAGGGATGTCTTCCCGGCGCTCACGGAGCGAGGGCATGCGAATAGAGACCACGTTCAGCCTGTAATAGAGGTCCTCGCGAAACCGGCCGGCCTGGATCTCCTCTATGAGGTCTTTGTTCGTGGCGGCGATTATCCGCACGTCCACAGGCACGACCTCATCTCCTCCGACCCGCGTGATCTCCCTTTCCTGCAAGACCCTCAGGAGCTTGACCTGCATTGCCAGGGACATCTCGCTGATTTCATCAAGGAAGATGCTTCCTCCGTGGGCCTGGCGGAAACGTCCTTCCTTCCGCCGGTGTGCGCCCGTGAAGGCCCCTTTCTCGTGACCGAAGAGTTCGGATTCGAGAAGCGTCTCTGTGATGGCCGCGCAGTTGATCTTGACAAAGGGACCTTCTTTGCGGGGGCTGTTGTAATGGATCGCGCCTGCGATCATCTCCTTGCCGGTGCCGGACTCCCCTAAAACAAGCACCGTTGCCTCGGATGACGCCACCTGGCTGACGGTCTCGAGGACCCGAATCATGGCTGTGCTCCGGCCGATGATGTTCCTCCGGTCGAAGTGCTCTCCCAGCCGCTCCTTGAGGCGCCGGTTTTCCTCCCTGAGGCGGGTGTGGTCCATGGCGCGTTCCATGGCATGCCTGAGTTCATCGAAATCCAGGGGCTTTGTGAGGTAATCATAGGCCCCGTTCTTTAGGGTCTCCACCGCCGTCTCAACGGATGAGTAGGCGGTCATTATGATGACCGGTATGGCCGGGTTATACGCCTTGACGGCCTTCAGGGCCTCGGTGCCCGACACCCGGGCCATACGTATGTCCATAAGAATCAGGTCAAAAGGTTGTTCCCGCACCATACGAACGGCCGTGTCCCCGTCGTCCGCTTCCTGGATCCGGAGGCCCCAGCCTCCCAGGAGGGTTCGAAGCATCGTACGGTGGGCCGGGTCGTCATCCACCACCAGCACTGATTTAGTGCGGCCTTGGTTCATGTCCTCTCCTTACGGTCTGTTTTTTCGGCTCTTAAGGGTCCAGGGGAAGCAGCACCGTAAAGGCTGTACCCTTTCCCTCCTCGCTCTCCACGCGCACCTCTCCCCCGTGACTCTCAACTATCTTGTGCACTACGGCCAGCCCCAGGCCCGTGCCGGAGGGTTTGGTGGTGAAGTAAGGGTCGAAGATGTGGGTGAGATCGTCGGGGGCTATGCCTTTCCCCGTGTCCCTGACCATGAACCGGCCATATTGACCGGTGTCGTCCACATCCACCGTTACGCTCAGGGTCCCGCCGCCGGGCATGGCCTCGAGACCGTTCAGGAACAGGTTCAAAAAGACCTGAGTCATTCGGTCCGCGTCCATGGGTATCGGGCCCGTTTCGGGGTGAAGCCGGGTCTCGGTAGTCACTCCTTGATCCGCGGCCCGGGCCTCGACCATTTTCAGCGCGTGGCGGATGATCACACCCGGCTGCACGGGTTTCCTGTGAAGGGCCATGGGCCTTGCAAACTCCAGGAGCTGTCCGATGACACGGTTGAGGCGGTCCACCTCCTCGATCATAATGCCGGCTATATAGCTGTCCTCTTTCACGTGGCCGTGTCGCTCCTTGAAATAGGTGGCGAAACCCTTGATCGAACTCAGTGGGTTACGGATCTCATGGGCCACGCCAGCTGCCAACCGGCCCACCGCCGCAAGTCGCCGTGTCCTCTCCACCTCCTTTTTCAGTGCCCGGACCTCAGTCATGTCTCGAAACATCAGTAGCCTGCCTGTTGATTCCCCTTCGGGGCTTTTCAGGCTGCTGACACTCGCCTCAATAGGGACGCTTCGGCCGCCCTCCAGCGTGCATTCGATTTCCCGTTCCATGACCCTCCCGTCTTCAGGCGGGGCGGACGCCAGCGCATCAAGCTCCATCGGCAGAATTTCAGAGGCGGCTCTTCCCATGGCTTCCTCCGCGGAAACCCCCAGCATTGCTGATGCAGTCCGGTTGAATGAGGCGATCCTGTTTTTTCCGTCTATTGCCACGAGCCCGGTGGGCATGTTCTGGACCACGTGATCGGAAAAGGCCTGAATACGGCTCAAAGAGGTCCTGGCATAGCGATAGGCGTGGACCACAAACACGGAGAAAAGGCCTGCAAAGCCTGTCAGGAGAAGGATGACGGCCATAACCACCGTGTGCCTGGCCTCTTCCCTTCGGGCCTGCTCAAACGTGCTCAGGTCCAGACCCACAAATATGATTCCGGGACCGGGCGCCTCCTCGAGGCGGTCACCAGTGAAGCGTCCTCGTCCCATTGGACCCCTCTCGCCGCCCGGGCGGCGAAACCTGGATGGGTGGGGGGAGAATGCTCGAAATACCTCGAAGACCGGGGTACCGTCAGGCCCGTGAGTCCGCCGCCACAAAGGATTGAGCCTTGAAGGGACATAATTCAGGTCCACATGGGCATCATAGGCCTCGCCGATACGATCTTGGTCGCTGTGGGCCGATATCATGCCTTCCTGGTCGGTCACGCCCATATAGACAATGTCAGGCTGCTGTGCCGTCTCCGTGAGAAGGCGCTGGAGCCTGAAGGCGGTGCCGTCCATTCCCATCATACCCATCATCCCGGTCCTCGCAACGGCCTCGAAAGAACGAATAAGGGCCGCGCCCTTTTCAAGCAGCAGGAGGTTTGTCATCTCCTGTTGCCTGCGGATGTTCTCAGCGGCCCAGAATATAAAGATGGGTGTGAGGATCAGCACCGCACCAAGAAGGATCCAGGGAGGAACTCCGAGGAGGGAGCCGGTCCTCTTTTTCTGCAGGTTGTCTTGCCAGCCCAGAATCATCAGGTCAAAAGTCCTCATAAAAGTACGGCGGCATGTTCTTCCGGGTACGAGCGCCATGCGGCAGTCGAAAACCGCGGTGATTTTATCATTGCGGAATGCAATTCAAGGGCCGACGGATAGTTGAGGCGGTATTTCAGGCGGGTTAAGCCCCGGCCTGCCTGAAAGCGTAACCTTTTTACCCGGCTTGTCCGGATCGCTTGGGTAACAAGTATCCAGCTTTTTCTTGAACAAGGCAAGCGAAGAGCGGTTTTGCCGGTTACTGCCTTTCCCATTACCCTTAAATAACCGGGGTTTGGGAAAACGGCCCTTTGTTTGGCACGGTCGTTGCCTTACTAACGGGCAAAAGGCGAAACAGTTGGACTCAAAGATAAAACACACAAACAAAAAGGAGGTATATAATTATGAGACGAGCAATGACTGTTGGAGCGGTTGTTCTTCTGGCCGGGACGCTTGCCATCCCGGTGTTTGCCCAGGACCCTGCAAGGGGCCGCTGGGCCGGAAAACCCGGATACGGTCCCGGGCAGTGTTTGACCGATGGGCGGGTCTACAGAGGGGCCGCACTTACCGAGGAACAGCAGGCGAAACTCACTGAGCTTCGAAGCAGGCACTTTGCCGAGACCACCCCGGTTCGAAATGAACTCTGGGCCAAAAGTGAGGAAATGAAAGGCCTCATGGCGGCGGAGACCCTGGACGAGGGCCGGGTCAAGGCCCTTCAGAAAGAGATAAACGGGCTTCGATCGGAACTGGCGGACAAGCGGACTGAAATGCGCCTTGAGCTTCGAAACATCGATCCTGAGGCCCGTTATGCAGGCCGTTTCGGCCGCAGCGGATACGGGCACAAGGGATGGGGCCCGGGTTCGAAAAAGATGGACCGTGGTTCCAGAGGCGGATATGGGCCGGGTTGGTGCTGGAATTGAGTATGGCTTCATCACGAAGGGCACGAAGATCACGAAGAAAGCCTATCTTCTGCCGTCAATTCTAAAGGAGGGCAAGTTCAGAAGCCGGATATTCGGAACATCAAGACCTGCGCCGGGTGCATTGCACCCGGCGCTTTTTTTGACACACGCTGAATCAAGCCTTATGTTGTATACTGATAATATATGATTTCTATAAAATGGTTAGAGGGTAAAGATCAATGCCTGAAAAGAATGTTCGACTCCCGATAACCGGCATGACTTGTGCCAACTGCGCCGCGAATATCGAGCGCAGCGTTAAGAAACTCACCGGGGTGAAAGAGGCGAACGTGAACTTCGCCTCTGAAGAGGCCTCCGTGACCCTGGATCCGGAAAAAATACAGGTCCGGGATCTGTTGGATCGGATTGAAGACAGCGGGTTCGGCGTCCCCACGACCCGTGTCGAACTGCCGGTGACCGGCATGACATGCGCCAACTGCGCCGCCAACATCGAACGGGCCCTTAACCGCAAGGTCCCGGGCGTTCTGAGCGCGTCGGTCAACTTCGCAACTGAGAGTGCCGTTGTGGAGTATATCCCCTCCATGACGGATCTGGACGAAATAATCGCCGCTGTGGAAAGGGCCGGATACGGTGTGATCCGCCCTCGGGACGAGGAGATCGAGGACGCGGAAGCGGCTGCCAGGCGCGCCGAGATTGAAGACCAGACCAGGAAGTTTCTTGCAGGTGTCGTCTTCGCGGCGCCCCTTTTCATCCTGAGCATGGGCCGGGACTTCGGCCTCCTGGGACACTGGAGTCACGACGCCTGGGTGAATTGGCTGTTCTGGGTACTGGCCACGCCGGTCCAGTTTTATACGGGTTGGGACTATTATACCGGAGGATGGAAAAGCCTTCGAAACGGCAGTGCCAACATGGATGTCCTCGTGGCCATGGGCTCTTCCGTGGCCTATTTTTACTCCCTGGCACTCCTCATCTATCCGTTTCTGGGAGACCATGTCTACTTCGAGACCTCGGCCGTCATCATCACCCTGATCAAGCTGGGAAAGCTGATGGAGGCCCGCACCAAGGGCCGGACCGGCGGCGCCATTAGAAAGCTCGTTGGGCTGAGACCCAAGACCGCCGTCGTGGTCAGGGAAGGCCTCGAAACCCAGATCCCCATTGAACGGATTCAGGTTGGGGATTTGATTGTTGTGCGTCCTGGGGAGAGCGTGCCCGTGGACGGGATTGTGGAAGAAGGTTCCTCCAGTGTCGACGAGTCCATGCTCACCGGTGAGCCCCTGCCTGTGGACAAGCTGCCGGGCCACGAGATCACAGGGGGGACCATCAACAAAGAGGGGCTGCTCAAGTTCAGGTCAACACGTGTGGGAAAGGACACGGCCCTGGCGCGAATAATCAGAATGGTACGCGACGCCCAGGGCAGTAAGGCCCCGATCCAGGCTCTGGCGGACCGAGTTGCCGCCGTGTTTGTCCCGACAGTTATAGGAATCGCCCTGGTGACTTTCGGAATATGGTGGGTAATCGGCGGCGAATTTGTCCCTGCCATGATCCGCCTTGTCGCCGTTCTGGTGATCGCCTGTCCCTGCGCCCTGGGCCTTGCCACACCCACCGCCATCATGGCGGGAATGGGCAAGGGAGCGGAACGCGGAATCCTTTTCAAGAACAGCGAGTCCCTGGAAAAGGCGGCCCGTTTGGATACCGTGGTGCTGGACAAGACCGGGACCATCACCTTGGGCGAACCCTCGGTCGTGGATATCAGGGGAACCGGAATCCTTCCAAAAGAGAATGAAGTCCTGCGGCTTGCAGCGGCCGTGGAAAAGGGGTCTGAGCATCCTCTGGGCAAGGCCGTTGTCGAAGAGGCCGAGCGCCGCGGGATCCGCTTTCCTGAACCGGAGGACTTTCTTGCATCGAGCGGTGCGGGCGTACGTGCCGTGATAGAGGGAAGGGAGGTCATGGTGGGGCGGCCTGAATGGATCGGTGAAAAGGGGGTGGACCTGAAACCCCTGGACTCGAATATTCTTGAGCTTCAAGGGCATGGCAAGACCGTTATGGTTGTGACCGCGGGGGGCGACGCCGCCGGGTTGATCGCCGTGGCCGACACCATCAAGCCTGAGTCGAGGCGGGCCGTGGAGGAGCTTCACGCCATGGGGCTGCGCGTTGCCATGCTCACAGGTGACAACCGGCAGACGGCGAAGGCCGTTGCAGAGGAGGCCGGCATCGAAGAGGTGGCGGCGGAGGTAAGACCCGAGGATAAGTCGTCGAGGGTGCTTGCCTTTCAGAACGAAGGCCGCAGGGTGGGCATGGTGGGGGACGGAATCAATGACGCTCCTGCTTTGGCCCGGGCGGACGTGGGGCTGGCCATCGGCACGGGTACTGACGTGGCCATCGAGACAGGCGGGATCATTTTAGCCGGAGGGGACCTGAGTGGTGTGCCTAAATCCCTGAAGCTCAGCAGGGCCACCATGCGGACCATACGGCAGAACCTCTTCTGGGCGTTCGCATACAATGTGGCCCTGATCCCGGTGGCGGCCGGAGTGCTCAACCCCTTTGAATCGATACCTATGGTCCTTCGCCAGCTCCACCCCATTCTGGCGGCCCTGGCCATGGCCGTGAGCAGCATAACCGTGGTATCCAACAGCCTGCGCCTGTACCGGTCCAGGGTTTGAAATAGGGTGTCCTCAATCGCCTGATAGGCACCCCTCATTTTTCGAGCCCCATAGCGAACCACGAATCACGAATCACGAATCACGAATCACGGCTGTTCAAAAAAAACCAAATGGACGCGGTTTTCTTGACCCAGGTCAAGGAATCCCTCTTGTTTCAGGGTTAGAATTGGAGTCGCAATATCGAGGAACGAGTTTCATCAATAGTAGCCGTTACTGAAACAAAGGAAGAAAATCATGTTTTGCAACCAGTGTGAACGGACAGCCAAGGGCGAAGGTTTCACCAAGATAGGCGTGTGCGGCAAGCAGCCTCGGTGCCCTGGAATCCTGAGCCCTAAAACCCGAATGGAGGACCGAGTATAATGAAATGCCCTGGACAGGACAGCCAATACTGGAAGCCGGGGGCTATTTTCGAGGTCAAGTGCCCGGAATGCGGGGCACAGGTGGAGTTTTTCAAGGATGACACCACGAGAAAATGCCCTCAATGCGGGCACCGCTTCGTGAACCCGGAGCTGGATTTCGGATGCGCGGCTTACTGTAAGTTTGCGGAGCAATGCATCGGAAATCTCCCGCCGGAACTCATCGCTCAGAAGCAGGACCTGCTGAAGGATCGTGTGGCTATAGAGGTGAAGCGGTATCTCGGGCGTGACTTCAAGCTCATAGGGCACACCATGCGGGCCGCCAGGTATGCTGAAGAGATCGGAAAGGCCGAAAACGGCGACCTGGCGGTCATACTCACCGCGGCCTACCTCCACGATATCGGGATCCCCGAGGGGCAAAAGAGGCGCGGGGACGCTGCCACCGGCCTCCATGAGGAGGAGGGAGCCGCCGCGGCACGTGAACTCCTCAAGAAGCTGGGGGCCCACGAGGACCTTATCGAGGAGGTGTGCGACATCGTGAGCCGTCATCACCGGCCCGGCAACAGTGAGTCTGTCAATTTCCGGGCCGTTTTTGACGGAGACCTGGTCGCCCGGCTGGAAGACCGGCAAAAGAAAGCGGGTGAGCCGTTGTCCCATAAAGTTATTGTGGAATCCGGCTTCTTGACCGGTACCGGGCCGGGGGTGGCCCGCAGGGTGCTCGGAGTTCCGGAGACCCAGGGCCTCGATTGACGCAGGACCACTAACGTACATGCTCGGGCGTACTCAATCCCGCCCGTGAAAAGGCATTGTTTGTGCGGGTGACCCGGGCGCTTGTTGGTTTGAAAAGCGGACAGGCTGCTGAATATAAGGAGAAAATGGAATGAATGTTATGAGAAAGATCATTCAGATAGACGAAGAGCTCTGCGACGGGTGCGGCCGGTGCGTGCCGGCCTGCGCGGAAGGGGCCATCGAGATCGTGGACGGAAAGGCCAGACTGGTCGGCGATCGTTTCTGTGACGGGCTTGGGGCCTGTATGGGGGACTGTCCCACAGGGGCCCTCCGAATCATAGAGAGGGAGGCCGAGGAATTCGATGAGGATGCGGTGGAGGAGCGTCTTGAATCGATGCCTGAAGAAGACAAGGGGATAGACCTGCCCATGGCCTGCGGTTGCCCCTCGTCCCAGATCCGGACTTTTGAGCCTGAACGCGGTTCATCAGGGAGGGCGGCCCTCTCCCACTGGCCGGTGCAGATAAGGCTGGTGCCGCCCGACGCGCCCTTTCTCAAAGGGGCGGACCTCCTTGTGGCGGCGGACTGCACCCCTTTCGCCTACCCCGATTTCCACCGGGATTTTGTTTCAGGAAGGGTGGTCCTTGTAGGATGCCCAAAGTTTGACGACACAGGGGAATTTGTGGCAAGATTCGAAAGGATGTTCCGGGCCGCTGGAATAAGAAGCATCACCGCGGTCATCATGGAGGTTCCCTGCTGCTCGGCCCTCCCTTCAATCCTGGAAAAGGCCATGGAAAAGGCCGGCGTGAGGATTCCTATGGAAGTAGTGGTCCTGGGAACAAAGGGGGAGATCCTGAATAGGGATGGCGGTTATGCGGCGGCGCGGGGAGGAGGTCAACTTTAGACAGGGGAGGCCGATGAAGATACGCGAACGGTTCAAGAACATACCGTTTTCAAGGGCTGTGGACCTGATTAATCTAGTCCGGGGCCGGCAGGGAAGGGTGGTGCACCGCCCTCTTGTGGAAAACGAATGGGTGACCATAAGCCTCTTTGCAATGGGTGAGGGAGAGGCCTTTGATACCCAGTCCTGCCCGGGGGACGCCTGCTTTCATATCATGACCGGGAAGGCCCAAATAAACATCGGTGGAAAAGAGGTTACAGCGGAACCAGGGCAGGCGGTCGTAATACCCGCTGACGTTCCCCACTCACTCAAAGCGCTCGCACCACTCAAGCTGCTCTATACCCTGATACGTTGATTTCGCTGCAAACGCGCATGGCCGATGAGCCGGACATTCTTGGTTGATCCGGCCTCCTCCCCTCAGCTCACCAGGATTACGGGGGTTTCAGTCAAGCCGTTTACGACTTTCTGGGATATACTTCCCATCAAGAATTTTTTCATGCCGGACCCCCCTCTTCGCCCGAGCACGACGGTGTCATAGCCCTTGACCGCCTCGCTCAGGATATCCCGTGCAACGCCTTCCTTGAGGTTCTTCACCTTAATGGTGACGGCGCCTTCCGGGAATCCAGCACTCAATAACCGGGCCTTTGCCTGTTCCATGGCCGAAGCAACGATCTCTTTCTTCTTGTCCTCCAACTCGCAAAAGGCCTGCTTCTGGCTTATGAAATAGGGGGTCAGGCCGGGGCTGTTCATGGCGCACAGGGCCGCCGTGTCAGGAATAATGCTCATCAAGGTGACCCCATGGTCCGGTGTGAAATGACGGCACACGAAATCCGCCGCGCGCAGTGCATTCTCCGATTCGTCCATCGCAACCAGTACGTTATGTCCCATGTCCATTGTCCTCCTCCAGGCGGAAGCCTGCGAATAATTCAGCGGCTGTTTGATAATGGCTGTCTTGGCCGTCTCCGCGGTCATACTTATCAGCCTGTACACGAAAACCATTATGAAGTATCATATCACGAATTACTACCCTGAGGAAAGCCCTCATGACCCGCGATTTTCCATCCAAAAATCCGCTGACGCCTCCCCTGGGTGTTGAAGGGGATCTCCGTTATCATAAGGCCTGGCTGGAATCCTTCAACCGGTATTCCTCGCTGGGCATTGTCACCCTGGACAGGGACCGCTTGGTGATGTCCTGCAACGAAAGCTTTTTGCGGATCTTCGGTTTCGGGGAAACGGAGTTGACAGGACAGAGGGTGGACGACTTTATCACATGTGATCTCTGCAAGAGTGGTGCAGATGACCTGACTCGCATGGCCCTTTCAGGTCAGGTGTGTCAGGATGTGTCCGAACGGCATCGAAAGGACGGATCCTCAGTCGATGTCGAAATCTCCGGCATCCCCGTGATACTGGACGGTGAGGTCATCGGCTGCTACGCATTTTACCGGGACATCTCAGAGCTCAAGGCGGCTGAAGACGCCTTGCGGAAAAGTGAGGAGCTGTTCCGCATTTTTGCGGAGGATGCCCCTTTTGGCATGTCCATCATGAACCCGGACATGAGTTTCGAGTACTTCAACCCCAAGTTCACCGAGATCTTCGGCTACACGCTGAACGATCTACCCGACAAGGCGACCTGGTTTGAAAAGGCTTACCCGGATCCCGAATACCAGGAAATGGTTCGCGACATATGGAATAAAGACACCCTGGCGGAGTTGAGCATAGGGGAGATCAAGCCCCGGATCTTCACTGTCCGCTGCAAAGACGGCCGGGACAAGAGCGTCCATTTCCGTGCCGTTGTAGCCAAGGACCACCGGCAGTTGATGACCTACGAGGACATCACGGCCAGATTGAGGGCGGAGGAGGCACTCCGGCAGAGCGAGGAGCGATACCGCAAGCTTTATGAGGAGGCGACCAGGCGGGAGGAACTCTACCGCTCCCTGCTCCAGTCCTCGGCAGATGCCGTGGTCATATACGACCTGGAGGGCGCTGTCCAGTATGTGAGCCCGGCTTTTTCCCGCCTCTTCGGGTGGACCCTGGATGAACTGGCGGGAAAAGGAATTCCGTTCGTCCCGGAGTCCGAACGGAAACGGACCATGGAGATCATACGTGACCTGCATGACAACGGGACCCCCTGCTCGGGGTTTGAGACCCTTCGAACCACCAAGGACGGCAGGCAGGTCCAGATCAGCGTGAGCGCCTCCCGCTACGACGATCACGAGGGAAACCCTGCGGGCATGCTTGTCATGCTTCGTGACATATCAGGCCAGAGGGAACTCGAAGCGAGGCTTTCCCAGGCCCACAAGATGGAGGCCATCGGGACTCTTGCGGGCGGTATAGCTCATGATTTCAACAATATACTCCAGGCCATCTCCGGTTATACCCAGCTCCTGCTGATGAAGAGGCCCAGGGACCACCAGGACCACACCATGCTGGCGGCTATCGACCGCTCGGCACGCCGTGCGAGCGAGCTCACGGAGAGGCTCCTCATATTCGGCAGAAAAGTGGAGAGCCGGCTTCGCCCGGTGGATCTCAACCATGAAGTGCGGCAGGTGATCCTGCTCCTGGAACGAACCATACCCAAGATGATCAATATTGAGGCGGACCTGGCGGAGGACTTGAAAATCATTAATGGGGACCCCATACAGCTGGAACAGGTGGTCATGAACGTGGCCGTGAATGCCAGGGACGCCATGCCTGAGGGCGGTTCCCTCATGCTTCGCACAAGGAACGTGTCCCTTGATCCGGCCTACTGCATGCTCCACCCCGGGATCGAGCCCGGCCTGTATGCCCTTCTCGAGATGACGGATACGGGCCACGGCATGGATCCGGGAATCATTGATCACATATACGAACCCTTCTTTACGACCAAGCCCACGGGCCAGGGCACCGGGCTGGGACTGGCCATGGTTTACGGGATCGTGAAGAGTCACGGTGGATCTATCACATGCAGCAGCCGGACCGGCGAAGGGACCACGTTTCGGATCTATTTGCCGACGCTGGGCATCGATGATGTTCCGGGTTCGGAGGCGGTTGAAAATGAAATGGTACCAGGCGGTAACGAACGTATTTTACTGGTGGACGACGAAGAGAGCATTCTCGAGATCGCAAGCGATATTCTCGAGCGGCACGGCTATGAGACGGTGGCCGCGGTGAGCGGCGAGCAGGCACTTGATATCTATGGGGCTGAGAAGGACCGGATCGACCTGGTGGTCCTGGACCTCAACATGCCGGGTATGGGGGGAAAGAAGTGCCTCATGGCCCTCAAGGAACTCAACCCAAAAGCAAAGATCGTAGTGGCCACCGGTCACACAACCACGGCCCAGGCCCGCGAGGCCGTTGAACTGGGCGCCGCCCGGTTCATTCCCAAACCCTACCGCCTGAGAGACCTGTTAACCACCCTGCGCGAAACGCTGGATGGAGTGAGTCCATGAGTTGATGAGCCGGCAAGCCCGCATGCCTGAGACGTCTTTTCATTTTCCTTCCAATTTGGCCAGGTTTTCCCTGGCGAAATCGATCCCCGGGTCCAGTTCCAGGGCGATCCGGTAATAGTGGATCGCGTTTTCCCGATCCCCCATCTCACGGTAGTTGGAGGCGATGTTGGCGTAGTCGATCGCTGAAGAGGGGTTGAGCGCCAGGACCTTCCTGAAACACTCGATGGCCTCCTCATGCTCCTTGAGTTTGAAAAAGCAGAATCCCGCCAGGTTGTGTATATCCGTGCGTTCGGGATCCGCCTCCTCCCCCTTGCCAAGGGCGTAAACGGCCTCGCGATATCGTCCGAGTTCCTTGAGGCACTGACCCGCGTAAGAATAAATGCCTGCAAGGTCCTCCTGCTTGGGCTCCAGAAGGAGGGCCTCTTTCAGCCTGGCAAGGGCGGCCTCTGGATCCCCTGCGGCCAGCAGGCAAAGCCCTTGAAAGAAACGGATGTAGTATTTACCGGGGAGGAGCTTGTCCAGCCTTTCGAGCTCGTCCATTGCCCAGTGTGGGCGGCCCTGCAGAGCTATCAGCTTTGCCGTGAACATGCCTACGCTTGCGACCTCGGCCCGTTCCCTGAAGCGGGCCCCCGGAACAATGGCATAAAAGGCCGGGATCCCCAGGAGGGGGTGGGTCGTCTCGACCGCTATCACCTCGAAGCCCCTTTTTGAGAGCGCGCTTACACAGTTCTCAACCTCCAGACGCAGGTTGGGGCTGGAGATGTCGGGGAGGGCCGCAAGCCCTGTCATCGTGACCGGTTCTATGACAAAATCCACATCCGCCGGGCCTTTAGGCTTGGGCAGGCCGCTGGCCACATAGTTGGAGCCTGTGTTGAAGTCGCCTGCAAGCTGGGCGGTTTCGGTGAGCGCCCGGCTCAAGGCCTTTTCAGGGGAGGTGGTAGTGCCGGCGGTCCACACGATCTCACTCTGCTTGGGAAAGGTGGCCGGGTCATAGGCGAGAACTCCCACTGTGGGAATACCCATGTCCAGGGTAAAGTCATTCGCGTATAACCGAATCCCCGCGGAAGCGTATTTATCGAGCATCTCCCGGACCAGAGGGTCTTGCACATCGTCCAGCCTGAGCCCGGGGGTCTTCAGCCTGCGCCGGCTCACCAGGGATGAGACATGACGCTCAACCACCTCACAGATCCCCTGGAGCAGGGCCTCCTCGGCGCAGTTGCCGGCGGACGGGCCGTTGAACTCGTTGATGGCGTAGAACCAGTCGAACGGAACCAGGACTTCTTTTTGCCGTGTCAAGTTATACCCGGAGCACCAACGCATGGGAAGGCGTTCAAAGGCCTTGAGCGCGGGCTCCAGGTCATCGCTCTCTTCGTGAACCGAGCGGGCCACCAGCTCAAAGGGGATGGAGCGGTCCTTCACATTCCTGTATTCATCCACAATGAAGTTGGCGGGGTCGGCGTTGAAGCTGAAGAAACTGAAGCGTTCGGCCAGTTCCATAACGGAGCTGGCCTCGGCCTGGGCCGGTGTGCCGCCTTTGCCCATCTGCTTTTTGGCGCCGGTGACCTCCTCTGCGTCCCGGCCGCACAGGCTGAAATACACGGGGATACCCAGCCGGCCGTTGTCGATGCGGACGGTATCCTCCAGAATGTCCAGATCGATACGCGCCAGACGTTCCCTAAAACGCCGCACGGTATCCTCCGGGGGGATCCACTTGTCCTGATCAAGGGTGTAGCCCTTGTAGACGTCTTTGAGCTGAATGTGCAGGGTCATACGTTTTTCCTTTCGAGTCACATTAGCGGAGGCCGCGGTTTTGTGCCTGTGACTGTGTTAGTGGCGGTGTCAGTGAGTGTGCCGGGGTCAGGGCATGGATTTTGGACGCAGGGCGGACGGCGGGACATTCTGGAATTATCCCATCGTAATCCGCCGGTTCAGGCTCCCGGTGATATATCCTTCAAGATCAATGGCCACGTGAAGAAAACCGATTGCCCTCAGGCGTTCTATGATCGCTTCCCTGACCCCGTGTTCCAGTATACGCCCCATATCCCCGGGCGGGATTTCCACCCGGGCCAGCCTGTCGTGATGACGCACCCGGACTTGTAAGAACCCGGCCTCCTCAAAGAAACGCTCAGCCAGGTCGATCCTCTCCAGCACCTCCCTGGTGATCCGCTCCCCATAGGGCACCCTGGAGGCCAGGCAGGCACGGCTGGGCAGGTCCCAGGAGGTAAGCCCCATGTCCCTGGAAAGGCGTCTGATCTCGTCCTTTCTGAGTCGCGCGTCCATGAGCGGGGCCCAAAGACCTAGCTCCCGGGCGGCCTCGAGGCCGGGCCTGTAGTCGTCGAGATCGTCCAGGTTGGCCCCGTGTGCCACGCGCTTAATCCCCATTTCTCCTGCGAACTCCATAAGGCGGGCCGACATTGTCCGCTTGCAGACGTAGCAGCGATCAGGGGAGTTCTTGTAAAAGGTCTCGAGACCGACAGGGTCAAAGGGGAGCATTACATGAGTGATGTCCCTGTCCCTGCAGAACCCGGAGGCCCGATCCAGTTCCCGTTCCGGAAAGAGCGGCCCCCGGGCCGTCGCCGCGACCACGTCCTTCCCCAGCGCCAGCCTGGAGGCCTCGAGCAGGAAGGTGCTGTCCACACCCCCGGATAAGGCCACTATCAATGGCCCCGAGCCCTTCAGTGCTCTCGTGAGGCGTTCGAATTTTTCCCGGGCGGATTCCTCTGCCATGTCCCATCGGCCTTGGCGCACCCCCTCTTCCATCTCGGCGCCTTTGCGTACCGGCAATGGATAAATCCTCCGGGCAAGCCGCTCCAGGGAGTCATCCACCAGTTCTTTGAGCATTCCGGCTCGTTCAGGCTCGATCCGGCGGATGCCGGCTGACAGCCGCAGGAAGTCCAGGAAGGAACGATCCATGTGAAGACGGTGGACGGGACAGGCGCCCGGCGAATCCAAAAAGGGGGCTTCCCGGAGGATGCTGTCCACCAGGCCTGCAAGCCCCGGCTCGATGGCCTCGATGAGCCCGGGGTCGCAAAAAAGGTCCGGCCCGATAATGGAGGCCAGATGCCTGACCGGGTATGCCGAGGCCTTAGGGGACAGGCCGGAGGCAAGAAAAGGAAACGCCTTCACGAGTGAAGTGGCTGAATAGGAGCCTGCCGAGCCTTGTTCCGCTATCATCTTAAGGAGGTCAGGCCCCCAGTTAAGGAACAGAAAAAGGGGGTTGTTGCGCCTGCTTGAGTAGGAGAAGGAGTCCATGCCGCGGGTCAGTTGAAGCCAGAATGCACGCGTTTTGTCATCCAGAGATTTGAAGACCCCGGCCTCCGGGCAGATCTCGCGGCGGCACTTCTCTTCGAAGTCCACCCGGAAGCGGAGATCGATACCCTGGTGGCGTGCGGGATGGAGCAGGCAGCCCACGAGCCGGCACCCGGGATCCAGGTAACCCAGGGCCCAGCAACTGAAGCCTGTGATGGGTCGTACCTCCGTCTCTTCAGGCACATAGGCCCTGGTGTTCTCGCGAAGAACCCGTTTGATCAAGCCTTCGTAATCAGAGTGGTCGTATCCCGCCGGACGGATGGGGGGACAGCATGCAAAGCATGTCTTTTCGCCGTCCGGAAAACACAGGGTGGGCCCTCCCTCTTCCATCATCGCTCCAAACGCTTGCGGCTGGAAAGCCTTGATTCTTCTCCGCGTCCATGTCCGGCGGCTGACGGCCTCTTGGGGTGTGTCGGTGCCGGTGTCAGTGAGGGGTCAAGACTTTTGCGTTTTGTCCTTGCCGGCCGTATCCGAAGAGACAAGTTGGCTGCGTCTCGACCTGGCCAGTTCCCGCTTGTCCGCCACTTCATCGAATTCGTCCATGATTTCGCGGCCCAGGATCTCTTCCAGGATGTCCTCCAGTGTCACTACTCCGGAAAGGCCGCCGTACTCATCGATCACCACGAAGAGCTTCTGACGTGAACCCATGAACTGCCTGAAGACCTGGTCCAGCCGGGCGGTCTCCACTACAAAACGGGCCGGGGCCATGAGGTCCGTGAGCCGTGTATCACCTTTCCCCTGGGACAGGGCCATGAAGAGTTCCCGGGTGAGCACTATGCCGACGATGTCTTCCGGATCCTGATCATACACGGGGAACCGGCTGTGTTCCCATCGCTTGACAGAGCCTGCGGCGCCCTTGGCCGTCTGATGCTCACTCAGGGAAAAGATCACGGTCCTGGGCGTCATCACCTCCTTGACGGCCTTGTTCTGAAGGGAAAGGATGTTTTCGATGACCCGCTTCTGGTATGGCTGAATGCTGCCCGACTGAAACCCCAACTGCGCCATGACCTTGAGTTCGTCGGGGGATACCGTGTCCCTGTCCCTGTGTCTCGAGATAAGTTGTGTTATGTGCCCGCAGAGCCAGATGGCCGGAGCCATGATAACCACCAGTGCTTTCAGGGGACAGGCCACGTGGGGTGCGAGGCGCCTGGCATAAACAACGCCCGCTGTCTTTGGGATGACTTCTGAGAAAACGAGTATCGAGAGCGTAAAAAAGGCAGAGAAAAGCCCGATCCAGTCGGGGCCGAATACGGCGATGGCTGCGGCCCCTGCCACCGCGGCCCCTGCCGTGTTTGCCATGGTGTTGAGGGACAGTATGGCAGTGATGGGCCTCTCCACGTTCTCCCTCAGCTCCTTGAACACTTTCCCCACCGGGGGGTTTGAATGGGTCAGGGACTCCACGTACCGGGTGGGCACGGAATAGAGGACCGCCTCGAAAAGGGAGCATGCCCCCGAAATAATGACCGCGAAGCAGAATGCAAACGCCAGCTCAAGCATGGTTCACCTTTTTTGTGGTTTTCTTGTCGTCGCTGGATCCGGGCAAAAGGGATTTGCGGCCCTTGTACCCGATCCGGGGCCGGTGCGGCGTTTCATCCTGTCGATGGAAAGCCGAAGCTCCTGTGGCCGGTTGACGTTTATGAAGGCATCAAGGCCTGGATCAAAGACCCTGATTTCCTCTTCTTCCACGTATCGTATGCTAATTTCGGGATAAAATGATACGATCCGGCGCTCATTCCGTTCAATTGCCCGAACCATCGGGGCGATGCAGGTCTTTTTGTATAAGGCGTGAAGGGGTTCCACATGGGGCCCGATCCTCGGGACCACCGCGTCCCGCCCTGAAGACAGCAGGGCCATGTGACGGATAAGGTCGGGGTTCAGAAAAGGCATGTCACAGGCCACGAAAAACCCTGCATCGTCGGACATGGCGCAGAGGCCCGCGTGAACGCCGCCAAGCTGCCCGACTCCCGGGTACAGATCCTTTATCACGGGGAGGTGGAGAAAGGCATAAGGCTCGGGGTCGTTTGCGCTCAGAATCACTCGATGGAATACACGCTCGAGAGTTGCAACCGTGCGCTCGATCAGGGAGACGCCGTCGATTTGTTCCAGGGCCTTGTTTTTTCCGTAGCGCCGGCTCTTGCCCCCTGCCAGCACCACGGCGGTAACGCCTGATAACCCGTGCCCCGGGCGTTCATTGGGGCGGCCCCGGTCCCGGGGACCTTCCGGTGAATCGACTCCTTTGGTATTCCTTGATTCGTCAGGCATGGGTGCAGATGGGTTTTTTTGTACCTCGCAATTTCCTAAGGGGTGATTCTGAGTTTTTATATACATCATGGGGCGGTCCGGGTCACGGGAAATGTTTGAAAGAGCCGATGCAGATATCCGGCGTATCGGCCTGCCCCTGAAAATAGCAGTGGCAAGATCCTGCAATCCTTGCCGTTGGTGCGTTTCGACGGTAATATAAACCCAGGCCCTCCATATGGGGAAACAATCATGAAAACAGCTTTTGTATACTCCGAGAAGTACCAGGGTTTTGACTATGGCCCTGACCACCCCCTGAGAATCGAACGGCTCAGGTTGACCCATGAGCTCTGCCGGGCTTACGGGCTCTTCGATCTGCCGGACACGGCCCTGATTGAGGCTGAAAGCGCCCGGGAGGAACCTATCCTTGGTTTTCACACGGCGTCCTATGTGAACGCCTTGAAAAGGGCAGGCCGGGGCCGTCTGTCGGGGTTTTACACCCACGGAATCGGCCCGGGGGACAATCCCATGTTCCAAGGGCTCTGGGAGTGGTCCCTGCTTCACACCGGCGCATCCCTGCAGTGCGCGGAAAGGGTCATGGACGGGGATTGCACCATAGCCTTCAACATCGCGGGCGGGCTGCATCACGCGGCCTCTTACCGTGCCTCCGGGTTTTGCTATGTGAACGACCCGGTGATCGCCATTCAGCGCCTGCTCGAAGCGGGAAAAAAGGTCCTGTACCTGGATGTCGACGCCCACCACGGGGACGGGGTCCAGTGGGCGTTCTACGAGGACCCAAGGGTCCTGACCGTGTCCTTCCACCAGGACGGGCGGACCCTTTTTCCGGGAACGGGCAGGGTGACGGAAACGGGTCGTGACTCGGGCAAGGGGTTCGCAGTGAACGTCCCCATGCTGCCGGGCGCTGACGACGAGGTGTTCCTGGCCGGATTCATGGCTGTTATGCCTCCGCTGACGGCGTGGTTCGAGCCGGACGTGATCGTCACGCAACTAGGTGTGGACACCTTCCTGGACGATCCCCTGGCCGACCTCGAACTGACTACGAACGGGCTCTGCCGTGTGGTCGACTGGGTGCGCGGCCTGGAGAAGCCATGGGTGGCCCTGGGGGGAGGTGGGTATGACGTACACAACGTGGCCCGGGCTTGGACCCTGGCGTGGGCCGTCATGAACGGGGTGGAACTTCCGGACGACCTGCCGGAATCCATGAAGGGGCGCATCCGCGGCGGCGGTGGAGGAGACCGGCTCAGGGACCCGCAGCATCGAAGCCAAAGGCATGACGCTTGCGCCCGCTACATGAAGGAGTGCCTGGCGTCCCTGGAGCGGA
>CAYVDE010000020.1:3753-37788 GCA_964450535.1 uncultured Desulfobacterales bacterium | reverse complement strand
CACGAACCACGAATCACGGCTCTTTTCTCCTTGCATTTCCGCAGCCGGAGGGATAATTTGAAAGATTAAACAGGGTAACGGACGTAGATTTCGCCGTGGGGATGTAGCTCAGCTGGGAGAGCGGTACGTTCGCAACGTACAGGTCGTGGGTTCGAATCCCATCATCTCCACCACCTTTTTCCTCAGCCGTCCTGCGCGGCATTCGGACCGTCTCCTCTTACCGCCTGCCTCGGAGTGGTGGACCATGGAGCGCACCGCGACCATCGAGCGAAAAACCCGTGAAACCGAGATCAGGTTGACCCTGAATCTGGACGGAAGGGGGGTCTCCAATATCGACACCGGGGTACCCTTCATGGACCATATGCTTCGGCTCATGTCCGCCCACGGATTCATGGACCTGGACATTCACGGCCGCGGTGACACGGAAATCGACGACCATCACACGGTGGAGGACCTGGGCATATGCCTGGGGACCGCCCTTGGCCGGGCCCTGGGGGACAAGGCTGGTATCCGGCGGTACGGGTGCTCGATCGTCCCCATGGACGAGGCCCTGGCAAGGGTCGTGCTGGACATTTCCAATCGGCCTTTTTTGAGCTATCGTGTCGACATAAAGGCGCAGACCACGGGCTCATTCGACGTGGGGCTGGCCAGGGAGTTCTTCAGGGCGGTTGTTACCAATTCGGGAATGACCGCCCATGTGGACCTTTTTTATGGTGAAGACGCGCATCATGCCATCGAAGCCGTGTTCAAGGCCTTTGGACGCGCCCTGGACGAAGCCGCCGGCCCCGACGAGAGACTGGGAGGGACCCCCCTTTCCACCAAGGGGACCCTGTAAGCGGCAGACCGTCACCGCAACAAAAGAACACATATGGAGATAAACACATGCTGCATGTAAAACCGACGCTTCTCCTCGTGATTATTTACGCCTTGCTCGTCACGGGGTGCACAGGGGCGGGCACTCAAAAGCGGACACCCGCTCCCTTTCCGGGGGAGATCCAACGCCTTGTTGTGGCGGGTTTTCGCTCGGCCCTGGACAGGGGCACATCCCCGGACGTCCTTCGCAGTCCCATATCGGGGGATGCATTTATGGCGCGGCTGGTCCCTTATGACAAAGTTGAGCAAATGTCCGACCGTCTTTTCGAACGGGTCTCCGAATCAGAGAGATATGATCTCGTGTCGCCCTCGCAGGCCCGGGGGGTAATGACCAGCCTCATGTCCACCCATCCCACCATGAGCGAGATGGAGGCCTTGAAGAAGACAGGGACGGCCTTTTCAGCGGATGCGGTCCTGGTCGGTTACCTGTATCGCTGGGAAGAAAGGGTCGGAGGGGATTACGCCGTGAAGACACCGGCATCGGTCGCGTTTGACCTCTATCTGATCCGTCCGGGCGACGGGGTCCCCATCTGGAAAGAGCGCTTCGACATCACCCAGAAATCCCTGAGCGAGAACCTCCTCGAAATGGACACCTTTATAAAGGGGCACGGGAAATGGATGACGGCTGATCAACTGGCTGAAGTCGGCCTTAACCACATCCTCGCGAACTTCTCCGGCAAGCCCCGGAAACCCGCTGCGGAGCCCGCTCCTTGATTGTTATTCCAGCTATCGACCTTCGAAACGGCTGCTGTGTAAGGCTTCAGCAGGGCGAGCTATCCAGGGAGACCGTCTATTCGGACGATCCCGGGGCCATGGCAAAGCAGTGGGTGTCTCAGGGGGCCGAACGGATCCACGTAGTGGATCTGGACGGCGCCGTCAGCGGAGCACCTGTAAACATTGACGGAGTTCGAAGAATACTCGGCGCGGTCAGCGTACCCATAGAGCTTGGCGGAGGCATCCGTGACATGGGCGCGCTGCGATCCTACCTTCAAATGGGCGTGGAATGGATCATTCTGGGCACATCCGCCATCAAGGACCCCGGTTTTCTAGAAACGGCGTGCCAGGAATTCCCCGGGAGAATCATGCTCGGGATAGACGCCAGGGGCGAACGCGTGGCAGTAGAGGGATGGACCGAGGAGACCCCTCTCACCCCCGAGGAAATCGCCCTCCGCTCGGAGCGGGTGGGAGTTTCAACCATCATATACACGGACATCCGCCGTGACGGCATGGCAACGGGTCCGAATGTGGAGAGGACCAGGGCCCTTGCCCGCTCAGTCGGGATACCCGTTATTGCGTCGGGCGGAATATCGGGGATTCAGGATGTAGCCGAAGTCGCCCGCCTGGAAGCGGACGGGGTTATGGGAATGATAACTGGGAGGGCGCTCTATCAGGGCACCCTGAGCCTGCCGGAGGCCATTCAGGCCGCTTCGGGAGCGAAAAAAAACAGGACAACTAATAACGCCAACTGACATCATTAAAGCTATAAATTGCTTATTAAATTACACCTAAAGCTATTATAGCAATCCAGCTTAAACACTTAATCACTTAATCACATGACTGCCAGACAGCCGCCGACAATGATCCTCATAAATCGAATAATCCGAATCAGTTGTTATTGACATCTTCAAAATAATTTTTATACTAAAGGTTTGGCTTTTATAATGGTAATTCTCTCCCCGGGATTTCACCGGGTTTAGAAAGAATAGGACCTGTGCCGGTAAAGGGTCGGGTCATGGAATTCCTGCAATCCGCCAAAGAAGAGGTCAAGCAGGCAGCCGATATCGTCGAAGTGATCGGCCGCTATGTACAGTTGAAAAAGGCGGGACGTAACTACCAGGGACTCTGCCCCTTTCACTCCGAAAAGGACCCGTCCTTCTCAGTGAGTCCGGACAAACAGCGTTTTTACTGTTTTGGATGCAAGAAAGGCGGCGATGTGTTCGCCTTTTGGATGGAATACCACCATGTCTCCTTTCCCCAGGCCCTTCGAGACCTTGCCGAGAGGTACCAGATCCGGCTCCCGGAACCGAAACAAAGCCCGGAAGAGGCAAAAAGGCTTCAGCTCAGGGACGCCCTTTTCCGGCTGAACGAGCTGGCCGCGGATTTCTATCACCGGGTCTTGACGGAAACCAGAGGGGGCGGACCGGGGAGGAGCTACATTCAAGGGCGGGGGATCGATGAGGAGACCGTAAAAGGCTTCAAGCTCGGGTACGCGCCCAATCAATGGGACGGGCTCAGCAGGTATCTGCAAAGACAAAACGCGGACATGAACCAGGCCGCCGGGGCGGGACTGGTCATCCAGAGAAAACAGGGAGGCTGGTATGACCGCTTTCGAGGCCGACTGGTGTTTCCCATTTTCACCCCGACGCAGCGTATTGCGGGATTCGGCGCCCGGGTGCTTGACGACGGCCTCCCCAAATACCTGAACACACCGGAAACGCCGATTTTTCGCAAGAGCGAGATACTCTACGGCCTGCACGCGGCCGGTCCGGCCATACGCCGCAGCCGGCGAGCCTTGGTAGTGGAGGGTTACACCGACGTCCTTGCTCTCCATCGCGCGGGGGTTGCGCAGGCCGTGGCCACCCTCGGCACCGCCCTTACCCGGGATCACATTCGGAGGCTGAAGGGGTACTCGGACGAAGTGATCGTGGTGTTTGATTCGGACGAGGCCGGAAAAGGCGCAGCTCTCAAGAGCCTGCCTTTTTTCCTGGCGGAAGGCGTTTCCTCCAGGGTCCTGATCCTTCCGGAAGGTGAAGACCCTGACAGCTTCGTGCGCAACCGGGGACCGGAACCATTCGCCCGGGAAGTCGATAACGCCGTCCCCATGTTCGACTACTTTGTCGACGTCACCCTGAGTTCGGCCGGAGAGAACGAGGAGAGCCGGGTCAAAAGCATACGCCGGATTCTCTCCGTGCTTGCGGATCTCCAGGACAGTACGCTGCGCGCGCTCTATGTGCGGCGGCTTGCCGAACGCACCGCCGTACCTGAGGCCACGATCATTCGCGAAATGAAGGGCTCCGCTTTCAGGAACACAACGCCCGGCCGGATGGATGCGTCCCCCGCTTCACGCCCCGGGATCGACGAAATGCATCTCCTCAACCTCCTGCTCCACTACCCGGAGGCAACCAGGAGAATCGTTGAATCCAAGTGGGATGCCCTGTTCACTCACCCGGCGGCCCGCTCGGTGTTCGAGGCGGCGGAAACGCTTGTCTCCCTGGGGAAAGAAATCGCCCCGGAGGAAATCGCGGATTCAGTGGGCCACCATGAAGAAGCGCGGGCCCTTGTAAGTGAAATAATGGTATCGCCGCCCATCTACCCCGAAGACTCGGTCGACCAGGCGGTGGACGAGTTCATGTCCAGGATCCTGGACATCCGTTTGTCCCATGAGCTCCCGGCGGCCGTACGGAACGGCGATATGGACCGGGCCAACCAGCTGCTCCGGCTCAAACGGGATAGGCTGATCCGGTCATAGTTTTTTTCCTTGCGTTTCCGCGTCCTTGCGCGGGACAAAAGGGTTTTTTACGATTTCATAAATGTTCATTATCAGGAGGGAAAGGGTATGAGCAGCAGTTCCGACATGGTGAACCTGAAACGGCTGATCGACATCGGCAAGAACAAGGGCTACATCACGTACGAGGAGCTCAACGACGACCTTTCCGATGAGATTACGTCATCCGAATACATCGACGACCTCATGATGATGTTTGAAGAACTGGACATCATGGTGATTGACGAGTCCGCCAAGGAAAAAATCGAGAAAGGGAGAAAGCTCAAGAAAGCAGACACCGAGCCTCCGGAAAAGGAGACCCTCAGAGGCGATCTGGCCGAAACCGGCGGCAAGGTCTCAGACCCGGTAAAGATGTACCTCAAAGAAATGGGCTCCATCTCCCTCCTCACCAGAGAAGGGGAAGTCGAGATAGCCAAAAGGATCGAGGCGGGCGAACTGGAGGCCCTGAACGCCTTCCTGAAGTGCCGGATCGGTATAGAATACATCATCAACCTCGGGAAGAGCCTCAAACGAGGCGAGATAAAAATCAAGGACGTCATCAACGACCTGGAAGACGACGAAAGTCCGGTCTCCAATGCCGGAGAAAGACGTGAATCCATTATCCAGTTGATCGAGGAGATCGAGGCACACTACGAAGAGAGCTGCTTGCTCAAGCAGGAAGTACAGAAAAAGAAGTGCGCGGCCGCCAAAAAGAAAAAGCTTGGCGCCCAGATAGAAAAGAAACACAAGAAAATCGTCGAACTGATCAATTCATTCAAGCTGGAGAAGCGGCAGCTCGACCACATGGTTGAAAAGCTCTGCGAGACCGTGGGCGCCATAGAGGAAGCGGAAAGGGAGATCTCCGAATGCGTGATCACGGCCGGGGGCAAGCCGCTGTCATACATCAAGAAGTGTGTCCGGCAGATACCCAAGACGGCCAAGGACCCCCAGAAAGTGACGGCCTTGAAGCTTCCCAAGGAGGAGCTGCTCTACATGAAGGTGAGAATCGAGCGCTCCCAGAAGACCATTGAAGACGTCAAGGCAAAAACCAACATGACGCCCAGGGAGCTCAAGGAGACGCTTCGCAAGGTGGAAGAGTGCCTTAAGAAATCAAAAGAGGCCAAAAGCGAGTTGATCGAGGCAAACCTGCGCCTGGTGGTGAGTATAGCGAAGAAATACACCAACCGCGGCCTACAGTTTCTGGACCTTATCCAGGAAGGCAACATCGGCCTGATGAAGGCGGTGGACAAATTCGAGTACCAGCGCGGGTACAAGTTCAGCACCTATGCGACTTGGTGGATCCGCCAGGCCATCACCCGTGCAATAGCCGACCAGGCCCGAACCATAAGAATTCCCGTGCACATGATCGAGACCATCAACAAGCTGATCCGGACATCGCGATACCTGGTACAGGAACACGGCAGGGAGCCCACCCCGGAAGAGATAGCGGAAAAAATGGAGTTCCCGCTCGAAAAAGTGCGCAAGGTCCTCAAAATCGCCAAGGAGCCCATCTCCCTGGAAACGCCCATCGGGGAAGAGGAGGACAGCCACCTGGGCGATTTCATCGAAGACAAAAAAATCATGTCACCTTCGGACGCAGTGGCCAACCATAACCTGGGGGAACAAACCCGTAAGGTGCTGACCACCCTTACGCCCCGGGAAGAAAAAGTCCTCCGGATGCGTTTCGGCATCGGAGAAAAATCCGACCACACGCTCGAAGAGGTGGGCCGTGACTTCAGTGTTACCCGGGAACGTATCCGCCAGATAGAGGCAAAGGCCTTAAGAAAACTCAGGCACCCCAGCAGGGCCAAGAAGCTGAAAGGTTTCCAGGAGTATTGATTCACGAGGCAAGGACCGTTTTCCTGTTTTCCCTTGACAAGACCCCGGGCTGTCTGCATTAAATAATCGTCTATTTTCAGTCCGGGAGATCCGGGCACAGACACCTTTAAAGGATGGGGCCTATAGCTCAGCTGGAAGAGCCACCGGCTCATAACCGGTAGGTCCCTGGTTCGAATCCAGGTGGGCCCACCAAATACTATGCTAGAGTTCACTTTTCTTCTTGGAAATCAGTTTGCCGGCTAGAACACCGGCCAGGGCGCACCTACCAGGGTGCGCCCTTTGCGTTTGACTTGCAGTAGAGGAGATGGATGTGTAGATGAGGCCCCGGCTAAAGCAAATCCTGGAGGTCCTCGAGGAGATCGCGCCCAGGCGGTTGGCCGAGGCCTGGGACAACCCCGGCCTGCAGGTGGGGAGCCGGGACCACCCTGTAGGCCGGATCCTTGTCTCCCTGGACCCAACCCCGGAGGCCCTTCAAGAGGCATCCCGCATAAAGGCCGATCTCCTGCTCACCCACCATCCCCTTATTTTCAAACCGCTTTCCTCCATCCAGCCGGACCGTTACCCCGGGGACGTTTTATACGGCGCGGTGGTGCACCGAATTGCCGTGGTGTGTGTACACACCAACCTGGATGCGGCCCGGGGAGGAATCAACGACCTGCTGGCCGGGCTTCTCGGCCTGGAAGAAGCCGAGGTGCTCGATGCCCACGACGATCCTTATTCACATGAAGGCATTGGAAGAGTGGGGTTGCTTCCGGATCCTCGGGCTCTTTCGGATGTCGTCGTCCATGTAAAGCGGGTCTTTGGAACATCCACTGTGGGGGTGGTGGGAAGGGATGAAAGGATCGTCCGTTCCGCGGCCGTGGTGGGCGGCTCCGGAGGCGACATGGTCCCTGTTGCCGCTAAAAGGGGAGCCGACGTACTGATCACCGGAGACATCGGACACCACGACGCGCTGAACGCCCTCAGCCATGGCATAGCCGTAGTAGACGCCGGGCATTTTCACACTGAAAAGGCTGCCATGAAAGAATTTCGAAACTCCCTCAAGACCCGTCTCGAGGCTGCGAGTCACGGAGATATCGAGGTGGAAATCTTCAGCAGGGAATCACCGCCCATGCGGCACCAATAGAATCCGCCTGTACCTTCCAGCCGGAAAAGTGCAGGATCCCTGATTCGGGCGGGCGCATAAAGCGCCCCGTATATTTCAGGAACCACGGAACGCCGAGACAGAGGGGAGGCAAGTTGAAGGAAAAAATCAAGGTACTTATTGAACTTCAGGATTGCGACAACCAGATTAAAAACCTGGAAAAAAGGAAAACAGAAGCTCCGTTGCGGGTAAAGGCCCTGTCCGACGAGATGGAGCTGACATCCAGGGGCTTTCAGGAGGACGATGAACGTCTCGAGGCCGTCAAATCGGAGAGGCGCTCCCTGGAACGCGAGGTGGACGAACTGGACGACAAGATACGCAAAGCCGACGAAAAGCTCTCCAACATCAAGTCCAACAAGGAATACACCTCGGCTCTTAAAGAGATAGAGTCCCTCAAAAAGCAAAAAGGGCTATTAGAAGACCGCATCATCCAGCACATAGAGGAACTGGAACTGGTAACGGAGAGGTGCAGTCAAAACAAGGAGCAGCTCGATGCCCTGCGGGAGCGGTTTGAGCAGGACAGCAAAGACACCAAGAAAGAGCTGCTAAGCCTAGAAAAAGAGCTTGCCAAGCTGAAGAAGAAGCGTTCCAGTATCTCAGAAAAGGCTGACCCCCGTTTTCTGAGGCACTATGAGCTCGTGCGGGACCGGCTGGGCTCCTATGCCGTGAGCCCTGTGATAGGAGGCGTCTGCAAGACCTGCAACATGGCGATCCCGCCTCAGATGTTCAACGAGCTGATGAGGTGCGAAGAACTTACGAGCTGCCCGCACTGCAACCGGATCATCTACTGGGGTGAGGACGCCTTTTTCCAGGATTTGACAAATACATAAAGTGCGTTAACATAAACAATGAGGTGCACGGAGCCTTGGTGCGTGCTGGAGCAGGACAGGCGGCCGCTGTCCCGCACGAAGCGGGAGGGAGGAAAGTCCGGGCTCCGCAGGACAGGGCGCTGGGTAACGCCCAGTCCCGGCAACGGGAAGGAAAGTGCCACAGAAAACAGACCGCCTCGCGGGGTGTCCTGCACCTTGACGGGGTAAGGGTGAAACGGTGAGGTAAGAGCTCACCAGTCCCGCCGGTGACGGCGGGAGCTAGGTAAACCCCGCCCGGAGCAAGACCGAATAGGGAAGCGTTCGAGGGTGGTCCGCCCGAGCTTCCGGGTTGGTCGCTCGACCCCGGTGGCGACACCGGGGCTAGATGAATGGTCGCCCTCTCCCCGGGCGTTCCGTGCATGACCCGGAGGAGAACAGAACCCGGCTTATGACCTGCTTCAGCATGCGCCGCCCCATGACTTCCAGAAAACCTTCCATATCAACGGGCCTCGATCCCGGCGGCACCTTCCCCGAACGAACAGGGGAAGATATCGTGCTGGTAATCGGAGCCGGACGCTTCGGCACGAGGGCTGTTCGCATCCTCACACAAAAGCCCCACACCTCCGTGTGGGTGGTTGACAGGGAGGAATGCTCGGGCGAAGACCTATCGGGCCTTCCGATCCGAATGACCAGGCAGGACGGCGTCGACTTCCTTGTCAATAATCTCCCCCTGCTGGCCCCTGAAACAATGGTTGTCCCGGCCGTCCCGATTCACCTAGCCGCTGAGTGGCTGCGCCGTGGGTTCAGCCCGGCACGCGATGTTCGAATCATAGCGGTACCGGACCACCTGAAGGCATGCCTGCCCCACACCTGGATCACTGAAGAGGGCTCGTTCCTGGTGAGCTATGCCGACTTCCTGTGTCCCGAGGACTGCCCGGAACCTGAAGACGGCTGCACCGTGACCGGGGAGATCAGGCCTCCCCTCTACGAAGTGCTCGCCGCCTTGGAAGCACCGGGGTTTGACGTCCACGTGATTCAGAGCCGCCAGCTTGCACCCGGCCTCGGGGGGTACAGCGTAAAAAACCTTCTGGACCTTCGGGATCGTGTTCTTGGTTCCGGCAGTGATAAATGCCTCATCGGCACCGCCTGCCGGTGCCACGGCACGCTCACCGGGCTCGATTTTTCAGTGCAATAAAGAATTACTACGAAAAACGCGAAAGGCGCGAAAAAGACAAAGAAATTAGTGAATTATTTGTTCTTAGCGGTGCATTTTTTCTTTTTGTTGTATATAAGGAGTCTGTATGTTCGTACTGTCCAACTTCCTGATAGCCGTTGCCAAAATACTGGACATCGCCCTGACCCTGTACATGTGGCTCATAATCGGCAGGGCGGTCATCTCCTGGGTAAATCCCGATCCGTACAACGCCATCGTGCGCTTCCTGTATTCGGTCACCGATCCTGTGCTATACGCGATACGGCGGCGGCTGCCCCTCTTTTTCGGAGGCTTTGACTTCACCCCGATCCTGGTCATCCTGGCCATAGTTTTTCTCAAGTCCTTCCTGGTCGAAACCCTCTTCCACATGGCTAGGCAGCTAGCCTGATGGAAGAGACCGTCATCAGAATACGTTTGACGCCGCGTTCCTCCAGAAATGAGGTCCAAGGCCTCAAGGACGGAGTGTTCCGCGTCAAAGTCACGGCCCCGCCCGTGGAAGGAAAGGCCAACCAGGCCCTGATCACATTTCTCTCAAAGGCGCTTGGGGTCCCCAAAGGCAGTCTGGACATTGTCTCGGGTGTAAAATCAAGGGACAAGAAGGTCCGGGTTAGAGGGATGACCGGGCAGGAGGTGCAGAAAGCCCTGGCACCGGTGCCGTGACTCAACACCTATACCCTAAACTGGATATCGTGCAACTGCCGGAACCGCCCGTTGGCCGCCAGTAAGTCCTCCTGCGTCCCGGACTCGATGATGCGGCCCTTTTCCAGCACATAGATTCGATCGGCCTTGCGTATGGTGCTCAGCCGGTGGGCCACCACCAGGATGGTGTGCTCCCCGTGGAACCCGTCGATGCTCTCCCGGACCAGGCGTTCGCTTTCCGCGTCCAGGGCGGACGCGGCCTCATCCAGGATCAGTATGGAAGGTTCGATGAGGACCGCCCTGGCAATGGCGATACGCTGTCGCTGTCCTCCCGACAAGAGGCTCCCCCGATCTCCCACCAGGGTGTCGTAACCTTCTGGCTGCTCCAGGATGAATTCATGGGCATGCGCCGCCCTGGCCGCGGCCTCCACCTCGTCCATTGAGGCATCCGGCCGGGCATAGCGTATGTTGTTTGCGATGGTGTCGTGAAAGAGGAGCACCTCCTGGCTCACGATCCCGATCTGCCGCCGGAGTGAATCCAGGGTGACTTCGCGGATGTCCCTTCCATCAATGCGTATGGCCCCCTCATCGACGTCCTGAAACCTGGGCACCAGGTCCAGAAGAGTGCTCTTACCCGCCCCGGTGGACCCTACAAAGGCCACCATGTCACCCGCCTTGATCTTGAATGAGATATCGTGAAGCACCGGCGAGGACGGTCCATAGCCGAAAGACACCCGGTCGAACTCCAGCGATTCGCTGTGCCTTTGCAGGGGGATTGCTCCGCGCGAATCTTTAATGTCCGGCTCGGTTTTCATTATGCTGAATACCCGGTCCGTGGCACCCTGCAGGGTGCGCAGTTCGGTGTTCACCCGGGCCAGGCTCTTTATGGGAGAGTATACCCTGGAGAAGGCATAAATCATGGACATCAGTTCTCCGAGGGTGTGGTGAAAGTAAATCTTGCCGATCACCAGGACACCGGGAAGGACGAGAAATACCGTGGAGTCCATCATGGGGCCCAGCCCCAGAAACCACCGGTTCCACCGCATGATCTTCCGGTAAAGCTCATGTGCCAGGTCCTCGAACTTCCGCGATTCACGTTCCTGGGTGCATGCGGACTGAATGACCTTGAGGCAGAGAAGGACCTCCTGGTAGGCCGAAGTGACAAAGGAGACCGCCTCCTGGACACGGGAGGAGTGTTTCTTCACCTTTCGACCGAAAAGGCGGATAAGGCCCACAATGACCGGCGCCGCAAAGAACACGAGCAGTGTGAGCCGCCAGTTCATGACAAAGAGGTACGCCAGGAACACCAGTGCGGTCAAAGGGTGCTGGACCAGACCGATCAGAATGTTGGCGATCCGCTCCTGCATCACGGTGACGTCGGCGGTGGAGCGGGAAATGAGTTCCCCGACCTTATGGCGGTGATAGAACTTGAGGGGAAGGGCCACAAAACGCCGGAACAGGTCCACTCGAATGGACAGGATGGCCCGGTTGGAAAAGGCTGCAGCCGCAAGCTGGCTCAGATACAAGGTCAGGGACTTGAAGAGTACGGACACGAAAGCCACAAGGGTCAATATGACCAGAAGGCGGTTCGGAGAGATGCCCTCGACAACGACCAGTTCCGTCTTCTTCAATGATGTGGGGGAGTCACCGAAGGTCACCCAGGGTATCTTCCAGGTGGCTGGTTCGCTGCCGGTCTTCATGCCCTCGTCAACAAAAGGTTGCAGCAGATAGGCCGGCACAACCACGAAGAGCGCGGATACGGCGGTCAGCACAATGGCCAGAACAACCAGGCCCCTGTGCTCCCTCACATAGTGGGCGATATCTTTTCCTAGGACTCTATCGAGCATGGGCAAACACGTGTTCTTCGTGGTTAATGCTTTTCAAAAAAAAGGCGATCCTTCGCATTCAGCCCGGGATCGCCCAGTTTATACCACATAATCTGAGGAGAATCGCCTGTTTCCTACATGGCCCCGATCAACCTGGCGATTACGAGTCTCTGCACCTCCGACGTCCCCTCGCCGATCTCCAAAAGCTTCTGATCCCTGTAGAAACGCTCCACCGGGTACTCCTTCATGAGCCCGTATCCCCCGTGGAGCTGAACCGCGTGGTTGGCGCAGCGGTACATGACCTCGGAGCAGTGAAGCTTGGCCATGGCTGCCTCCTTGCCGTAAGGCTTGTCATTGTCCCTGAGCCAGCATGCCTTGTAAAGCAGCAACCGGGCGCACTCGATCTCCAGGGCCATGTCCGCCAGCTTGAACGCGTTGACCTGAAAGGAGGAAATGGGCCGCCCGAACTGCTCCCGCTCCCGGCCGTACTTGAGGGCTTGCTCGTAGCAACCCTGGGCCCCTCCCAGTCCCATGGCCCCGATGGACAGTCGGCCTCCGTCGAGGGTGGAGAGCATCTGACGGAACCCGTGGCCGCGAGTGCCGAGCAGGTTCTCCTTCGGGACACGGCAGTCGTCGAAATACAGTTCGCTCGTGTTGGAGGCCCGCCACATCATTTTTCCGTGCATCTCCCGGGCCTCGAATCCAGGCGTTCCCGACTCCACCAGGATGCAGGAAAGCTCAGGACGGCCGTCATCCCTGGTGCCCGTGCGGGCCAGCACGGTCACTCCCGTTGTGATGTCCGTGGCGGCGTTCGTTATAAATATTTTGCTCCCGTTGATCACCCAATCATCTCCGTCCAGGACGGCCGTGGTCTTGGAGTTGCCCGCATCCGAGCCTGCATTGGGCTCGGTCAGGCCGAAGCCCCACAGGGCCTCGCCTGCGCACAGTTTTGGCAGGTATTTCCTTTTCTGCTCCTCGTTTCCGAAATAGTACAACGGCCCGATGCCCAAAGAGTTTCCCGCGGCCACAGTGGCGGCGTGAGACCCATCCACACGGGCGATCTCCTCGGTGGCGATGATGTAGGAGACGTAATCCATCGCCTGTCCCCCGTATTCGTCCGATACGAACATCCCGAAGAGCCCCAGTTCACCCATCTTTTTCATGGTGTCGTAAGAAAACTCTTCCTTCTCATCCAGCTCGCCGGCTACAGGGCCGATTTCCGTCTCCGCGAATTGACGCACCGAGTTTCTGAGAATCTCCTGTTCCATCGAAAGGCTGAAATCCATGGCATCTCCTTTTGATCTGTAGGGGAGGGTGTGGCCGCGGTCTTCAGAAAAAATGCAGCCGGTGTATTTTCAAAAGAAAACGGGATATTGGGTCGTTTTGCAAGGAACGACTATATCCGTGAAACCTCGATATTGTCAATTGGAAAAAGCCGTGATTTCGTGGTTCGTGATTCGTGGTTCGTGGTTCTTCGTTCTTGGTTCTTCGTTCTTCGTTCTTGGGTCGTCACCCGCGTCTCGTTGTTTTTGACTTTCCCTTCAACTCCTCAGCATCTATCACCTCTCCCGTTTTCACGACAAAAGAGGGGGCGAACCTCCGCCCCCTTTTCAAAAAGCCAGGTTCAACCTCCCTTGCCCTGTCACTCCAAAACCATCTTCATCCGGCGCACCTCCACCTCCACATCCATTTTTTGGCACAGGGTTTTGAGCGACCGGCTGGTCTCTTCAGCATTGGACTTGAAGGAAATGATGATCTCCTGAACACCCATCTTGCGAATGATCTTTTCCAGGCTCTCCCTGCCTCCGAGGACCGGGTACCCCATGATCTTCTTTCTCACTTTACGGGGGTTGTCATCCACAAACCCCTTGATCACAAGGCCCAGGGAAGGGTTGTTCTCGATCTCCTTTGCGACCATCCGGCCCCCTGCTCCCGCGCCGTATATTAAAACCGGCCTGCCTTTCTGCCTGCCCTTCTTGACGCCCTCGTCCACCAGGCGGAAGGAGAGCCTGGAGAGAGAGACCAGAATGAGCATCAAAATCCAGTAGATGATGAAGACCGCGCGCGAAAAACTCTCGAACCGGTAGATGAAGAGAAGGATCAGCATGGCCATTACGGTCCCGAGCGTTATGGCCTTGATGTAATCGATGAGGTCGCTCAGGCCGGTGGCCTCCCAGACGCCCCGGTACACGCCCATAACATAGAAGCAGAAGATCTGGCATGCCACCACGGTGGGCAGGGACGTGAGGAACATGCGGAAGTTGTCGCCTATCAGGTAGTACACCGGACCTTCGAATCGTAAAAGGTATGCACAGTAGTATGCGGCCGTGACCAGGATCAGGTCCAGGAGGACCTCGAAGAGCCTTCTCCGATAAGTGAACTGGATTACCAGCGGGGTGATGGACCCCAGCCCGTTCCCGGTCAGGACGGATTCGCCCTCGTAGACCTTTACACGGGCCAGGTAGATCCAGAAAAACACTACGAAAAGCAGGTAGAACAGGATCAGTACCAGCGTGAGGCCGATGCTTACAGTCTGTACCGCAATGGCGATAATCCCTGAAGCCACGGAAAAACCATACAGCACCAGCACGGCCATGCGCTCTGAAAACCCGATGGCCACCATGCGGTGTGACGAGTGGTCTCTCCCCCCCTGGGAGATGGGACGCCTGAAAAACTTCCGCATGAAACTCACAAACCCGGTGTCCAGTATGGGGATGAAGAGGATCAGGATGGGGATGGCGATCACGGACAGCAGTTTTCCGATGCCGTACCCCACGGATTCACCGGTGCCTGCCACCATGGTCATGGAGGCCATCATGAAACCCAGGAAGAGGCTGCCGGCATCCCCCATGAATATGGATGCGGGGTTGAAGTTGTAGACCAGGAAACCGAGAAGGACCCCCAGGTACACGGAGCAGAGGATCAGGAGGGGTACCGTAAGGGGCGCGATTGCGGGGTTCATGTAGTTGCTCAGGAAAAGAAAAGCCCCGGCTATGAAGGCCACTCCCGCAGCAAGCCCGTCCATGTTGTCCAGGAGGTTGAAGGCGTTGGTGATTCCAACCACCCAGAGGATGGACAGGAAGAGGTCCGCGGTCCTGGAAATTGTCCAGTCGAGCCGGAACCCGAAGCTCATTAAGACCGCTACTATGACGATCTGTACCGCAAGCTTGTGCTGAGGCACCAGGCTCTTGATATCGTCCACCAGGCCGAGCATGAAAACGCCCGAAGCGCAAAGCATAACCGGCAGTACAGGCCTGCCGAAAGCCTCCCACCCCAGCATCAGAACGCCTCCCGACCAGGCCGAGGCGGTGGCGGCAAATATGGCGACACCGCCCAAAAGGGCTGTCTCCTTCTTGTGCCACCGGGCATCCCGGGGCACGGCCACCTGGCCCGTGGCATGAGCCAGCGAGCGTGCCAGAGGCGTCAGGACCAGGGACAGGGCCAGCCCGGCACCGAACAAAAGAAGGTAGTGATAAAGGGAAAGGGAGTTCATGGCAGATCTCTATACAGGGCTTTAACGTCCTTTACAAGCCTTTCCAGGCTGTAGGCGGACAGGGCGTATCTCATGGCCCTCTGTTTCATAAGAGAGATGTCAGCCTCATGATCCTTCAGGTAGACCAATGCATGACCCAGGGCATGATCGTCCCCGGGCGGGATCAACAGGCCACGCTCGGCCCGCATGACCCCTTTTCCCAGGTCTTCCTCCACCCTGCCCATCAGGTCCGGAACCCCTCCCACAGCCGTGGCCGCGACGGGCCGGCCCGAGGCCATGGCTTCGATGAGAGTCACCGGCGTGCCCTCGTTCAAGGATGTCAGCACCACAGCGTCAAGTGCCGCGTATACCGATTCCATGCGCTTGCGCCATCCGGCAAACCGGACCCGGTCCTTCACCCCCATCTCCTGTACGTTGCGCTCCAGATCCATCCTGAGTTCGCCGTCTCCGACAAATACGAAACGAAATCCGGGAGAAAAGCCTTGCTCCTTCAACCTTCTGACGGCTGAGAGGAGCATCTGTGGATTCTTGACCGGGGCAAGCCTGCCTATGAAACCCACCAGGAAGCAGTCTTCCCGCAGGTCCACGCCCAAAAGATCGCGTCTTACGGCAGCTCGGGCCTCACCCACTTGTTCCCCGGTGAAGGACTTGAGGTCAAACCCCAGGGGAACCACGATTACTTTCCAGGATGGGGCGATACGGTATTTACGGCAAATATCCTGCTTCTGGGCGGGGCTGATCACCACTATGCGGTCGGTGAACCGGGCCAGGAACCTCTCTATGCAAAGGAAAACCGCCGTCTTGGTCCGGCTGAAGTAGCTGTGAAACACGTGACCGTGGAAAGTGTGGACCAACCGGATCCTGTCTTCTTTTCTGTGTAAGGCGTTCCAGATTAATCCGGCGAGCCTGCCAAGTGTCCCGGCCTTGGCCGTGTGGGTGTGGATTATGCGGGGGCGAAATCGCCGGACCATGCCCACCAGCCGAACCAGGACACCGAGATCCTTCATCGGCGAGATTTCCCTTCCCAGGCCCTGGATCTTAATTGGACGAACACCCTGATCCCGGGCCAGGAAGGCCATGTCGCCTTCGTGGGGCTCCACCTCCCCGCAAACGAGAACGGTATCGTAATCAGGACCCCTCAGCTCCCGCGTGAGGGAAATGGCCTGAATCGCGGGCCCGCCTATGTTGAGACGGGCAATCATGCGAAGGATCAGGGCCGCCTTCTTCCGGCTATTGTCGATAGCAGCTCCTTGTGAACTCTCTCCCCTGATTTTCCATCTGCATTACCAACCCATTTTTCTAATATATTTTTCTTATTTGAATCAAGATCTAATATTTTAGTGGGAGTTTTAACTGCATTTTCTTTGAGAATATTAATAAGTTCATCGACTGATCGAGCATATATAACAGCATCTTCTAAATCAATAACATACGGGCTCATCCTTTTATCAATCGCCTCTTCAAATAGAGGAACGACAACAGGTTTTCCCATCGCAATGGATTCAAGAAGGGCGGTGGTATTGAAACCACATACTACATTGCTTTGTGCAATAAGATTGTGGGGATCCCCTCCGACCTCTATCTTGAGGTTCGATGGAATTGTGGACTGGGAGAACAACGCTTCCGCCAGGGCACTTGACTCCCGTACCGACCCCTTGGCCTTCACAACAACCCGGATTTGAGGGTTTTCCCGGGCCAGTCTGATAACGGCCTCATGACAGCTGAGAAACAGCCTGTTCCAGTTGAGATCATCAATCCCTCCCCCAACACTCTCATACCCGGACAAATGACCTGTCCTCTCTTTTCTCGACAGAAGAGGCAATCCTATTCTTTTGCCGAAAGAAAAAAAGAGCACTTGTTGCGCGGAGACTGGATCCGGGCGGTACCCTCCTGAAACCCTGAAGCGGTGTGCCCGGTCCATACGAGGCATTCCTGTTATCACCACCCTGTCTTCGGTAATAACTCCGGCAGAGATCTGCAATTGACGTTCGATGTCATTGTATACAAAGATTTTTCGTCCGCAAAAGGGGCCGCGACGCTCTTTATAGACACGATGAAAAAAGGCGAGCCTCCCCGGGGTCTTCAGGTTCTCCTTGTGCATTGCGATAAAAGGAATACCTCTTTTTTCCAAGGCCGTTCCAAGTTCTCTTTCGGCATAATAGGCAAAATTGCCAACAATAACAGCATCAAGCCTTAACCATTTTCCCAGTCTGTCAAATATTGCTCCCAAATAATCACTATACTCTCTTTTTGTCTTATTAACCTCCGGATTGCTGCTAACATAATTGTTATCATCGAGAGAATAATGAAGTATACTTACCGCCATTGACTTTATAATCCTACGATATATAGTATAAATGTTTATTCTCTTATCAGATGATAGACTTGCTAAAATATCTTCATTGAGTCCCTGTTTTGGAATTACCAAGATGTTAATAGCACTTTTATTAGTAGTAGCGGTTTTTATTTTTTTTACATAAATCAATAGAAATATAATAGCGGGCCAAACAAGCCTTCTTCGCGCAAACAATTTAAATACTTTAGGAATTATATCAACATATAAAGTTTTAATTAAATTAAATTTCACTTAGTCTTTTCCATAAGATAGTCGCCCATAACCAATACATCTATAGCATTTGAACGATAACATTCAATAGCTTGTTCAGGCGTGTTAACAATAGGCTGCCCTTTTACATTTAACGATGTGTTAAGCAAAACAGGACAACCGGTCAGTTCATGGAAAGCTTGCAGGAGATTGTAAAACCGCTCATTATTCTCAGGCCCGACTGATTGCACTCGGCAAGAGTTATCGACATGAACTGTAGCTATTATTTCATTTTTCTTATCAGGCTTAACATTGCAAGCAATGAGCATATGTGGCGATTCCTGCCTGATATCAAAATATTCAAACAAGTATTGTTTCATCACAGCAGGAGCGAGAGGACGAAAATATTCCCTGAATTTTACGTTATTATTTATGTGATCCTTCATCTCTTCGGGGTATGGCCTTGCCAAAATACTTCGGTTGCCAAGAGCTCTGGGCCCGAATTCCGATCCCCCTTGAAACCAGGCAACAACCTTGCCCGCCTCTAACCTCAAGGCTGCTTCCTTATTCAAATTTTCAGGTTTCACAAATTGGAGCCCGGAAGATTTTATTGCGTCTTTAATCTCATCATTACTGAATCGGGCCCCAAGAAAAAAATCGCAATTGCGGGTCGGTGAAAACAACGAGTCGTGTTCACGCTGTGCCAAATAGCAGGCGCCGATTGCCAATCCTGCATCGCCTGATGCAGGCTGAACGAATATTTCGTCAAAAATCCCTGACTGCTCCACCTTGCCGTTCATGGAGCAATTAAGGGACACACCGCCGGACAAGCAAAGACAAGGAAGGCCGAAATCCTTTCGGGCGTTTTTGAGTATACCAATAATGACATCTTCAAGACGTTTTTGAAGTGCGGCGGCTATATCTTTATGATGTTGCTCCAAAGGCATTTCATATTTTCTATGTGGACCGAATACTTCAATAAAGCGGTCGCTGACCCATTTATCACGCATATAAAAATAGCAAACCCAATCCTGATCTATGGTTATGTTGTATCCGCCATCCCATTTAATAATCTCTTCAAAAAAAGAATAATAGGTCCTTTTTTGGCCGGGCACAATGGCATAAGGATCACCATAGCAGGCCAAAGCCATAATAATTCCTTCGTGATGTACATTTCTCCAGCCCAGGTAGGTAGTAATGGCCGCATATATCTGCCCCAAAGAGTGAGGGTATTCATAATTATCATAATGAACATTGATTGCGCCATTTCTCCCAACACCCAATTTCATGGACTTGAAGTCACCAATCCCGTCAATGCTTAATAGAAGCGCCTCTCTAAATCCACTGGGGTAGTAAGAGCTTGCAAGATGAGCCAGGTGATGGTCATAGAATTTCACAGGACCATTGTATCCGGTTTCTCTCCGCAACGTGTCTTCAACAAAATAGATACGGGAGAACTTTTCGAATTCCTGAATCAACATTCCTACTCTACGGTAATCCTGGATAGCGGTTTCAAGATATGTTCTGGTGAGGGAAACTTTTGGATCACCTCCAAAAGCAATTACATCAATATCATCCAAACTAACCCCGCCTATACGCAAGCAATCATTAATTGCATCGATAGGGAATCGTTTGCTGTGCTTATCAATCGTGTAGCGTTCCTGCTCACAAGCGGCTGCTAAATTACCATCGATCATCAGCGCAGCAGCCGTATCATGGCTCATATATTTGACTCCAAGAATAATATTTCGCTTCATAATTTTTCCCATTGGACTGATTTTTTAAGGGCCTCATGGATAACATAAATATGATTATAAAATGATATTTTATATACAAATAAAGTCACCGAATAAGGCATTATAAATTCTATCTAACGTCTGACCATTGTCAATAGATAGACACCGAAAAGGAGGAAAACCCCGTTGGATAGCCATGCGGCCAAAAAAGGTGGGATTCGACCGGAAAGTCCGAGAGATCTCGAAAGGCTGAACACCAGGATATAGAGTAAACAGATCCCGATCCCGGCTGACACAGACAAGGGAATACGTGCCTTTTTCTGGGCCATTGGGATGCAATAACCAATTATTATCATTATAATTATAATCATGTTAAATGCTATTTTAATATTCATATTAACTAAATAACGAGTGTTATCGTATCCCTCTTGCTGCATTTGATTTGCGTATTTTCTGGTCTCCAAAACACTCATTTCTTCAAGGTCCTTGACCTCTTTAATGAAAGATTCCGGAGATTCCGGGATGAACAAACCGTATTCGCTGTGTTTGCTCAAACCATAACTCCCGTCCTCTTTGATTTCCTGCACAGTTACATCTTTCAGCTTCCAATGATCATCCATCCATTCACCTTCACGTGCATCGATTTTCTTGATGATCAAAAAGTTATTATCAAAAAAATAAAAGGAAGGATCCAGGATGGTCTTATTTTCGTAATCGAAGTACTTTATCCAGTATATTGCGTTTTTGCCATGATACCAAATTTGATGGCTCCCATAAAATTTTCCGCGTTCTCTCTGCTCAAGCTCATACCTCCAAATATCGTTACTACGAGAGCTTGTATAAGGAACAATAAATTCCGAAACCAAAAAAAATAAAAGCGTAAGCCAGAATGCAGCACACAGCATCGCCCCTAGAAAAACAAATGGATTAATGCCACACACTTTAATAACTAACAGTTCGTTATTCTTTATAATGCTTGATGCAAGTAGAATTGAAGCTATAAGTGTTGCCACAGGGAGTAATTGAATTATGACATATGGTGTCTTAAAACTAAAATATCGAATGATTAAACCAACACTAGCACCATGATCAACAAATCTATCGGCTTTTTGAACAAAATCAATTACTAAGAAAAGAAAAGTAAAAACAAGAATACACCACATCAAAATATAATAAAATTCTTTTATTGTATATCGATATAATATTTTCATAACAATGCAGCGCTATTTAGCAAAAGATAAACTAACTGTCAAATCAGGTGTTAACAGAATTATCCACGGGAAAACGGTAGAGGCATTCCACGCGAAGCACGCCTCAGAAGAAAGATACCGGCAAAGGCAACAATAACCACAGGTATCCACGGGCCCACATGCGGAGGCAGAAGGGCCGCTTCACTCATATTGCCGGCGGCAGCAAAACAAATGTAATATACAACAAAAATCAGCAAGCCGAACACGCCGCCTGAAAAGCGGTTTCGTGCCTTGACCTGAGCTCCCAGAGGGGCGCCTACTATTCCCATAAAAAATACTGCAAAGGGTAATGCAAACCGGTGCATTATCTCCAGCAAGTACATACGGTATGCCTCGCTCTCCTTAGCCGCCTCTCTCAGCCTGTCGATCAAATCGCCGAAATAGAGTTCGCTCGCCTCTGTCTCCCCTTCTTCCACGGAAGGAATAAGGTCGTCCAGATCTACCTTCAAATCATAAGATTTGAACCGGATCGACCGTATTGATTCTCTGTCACTTTCATCAATAAAAATAACACCATCTTCCAGACTAACAACGAATGCTTCCTGATTCGCATGAAGCAATAGCCGTCCATTCCTTGCGACAATGGTATTAGTTATGAATTTGTCTTCTCTTTTATCAACTATAAAGACATCCCTCATATTGTTTGAGTCGGAAGAAAGGCTGTTTATATAAAATATTACATCATCGAATGGCTCAAAAAACACCCTTTCTTTCAAGCCCACCTGAATGCTCGACATAAGGATTTTTGATGACAGCGCCCGAAAGGATTGGTTACATAATGGTGCGACATAAAAGATGAGAACAGAACAAAATAAAGCAGATATAAAAGACATTAAAACAACAGGAGGCATCATCTGATAAATACTGATTCCGGCTGACTCTACCGCGACAATTTCATTATCAGATGACATTCTATTAAAAGTGACAATCACTCCAACTAAAACAGCAGCAGGCAATGACAGCAATATTATTTTAGGCATTAGATAAAGAATAAACCGCAACACATATGTTATATTAACGCCATAATTAACCAACCATTCAATTATGGACATTATGCGGCCAACGAACACAATAAAACCAAAACAAGCAAGAGCAATAACAAATATTGCCATTATTTCAAAAAAAATCGATCTATATAAAATATACTTCAATGCCCAATACCTGTTTTAAAATAAAATAGTTCTATTCCAAATCAATATCTCTTTTCGAACCAAATTTATTAATCAAATAACACACTAATAGTGCGCCAAAAAACATTTCAAAAACAATAACAGCTTGCTTATAAAAAAAACTACTAACATATTCATAGTTATAAAGCATGTAAAATGTTAAATCAGCAGCTAATGAGCCAAATACTCCGCCTAACATGAAAGTGTATTTACCCCCTTTAACTATTCGCAGTGAAAAAAGGGAAAAAATCCTCCCAACCAACAATCCTATGATAATTCCGCCTGCAATGTGCATTACACTCATGGGTAATCACTCCTGTTAAGTGCTGTTTTATGACTTATCAACACAGGACACGCTGTATCCGTATAGGCTGTGTCTATTAAGGCGAAGACCCTGACCCGCGTGCGATGGTTCAACAGCCTCTCAGCAGTGCCCATCCAGAAACGCCTTTTGGGCACTGGCGAGTTTCCAATTCAGAAATGAGATATTTTTCGCAAGATCAAGGAGATCAAGGGATTACGCGGAGGCGTACTTACGTACGCCGCACAAGGAATCCCGCAGATCGACGAAGAGATTGCGGAAAATAGCCATTTCTGGATGGAAACCAGCTAAACATCAGGAATGGTTCAGAGAGATGTACAAGGACTCATATCTCCGGGCTATTCGCCTTATGTCATAGAGTTCGGCAACCCGCTTCCTGGCCGCTTGACCTGAGCGGCTCAAGGCCTCTTTCCCCATATCCATCATAGATGACCAGGCCTCGGCCATGGCATCGGGGTTTCCCGGGGGAACCACCAGTCCTGTGTCGGCGACAATTGAGGCGGAATCTCCCACATCCATGACCGCGCAAGGCACGCCGCATGCCATGGCCTCACACACCACGTTAGGAAAACCCTCCCCGCGTGAAGCCAGTGTGGCAATGGTCAAACCGGCAGTGATTCGGTTGATGTCATTCCTGCTTCCCAGGAAATGAAAGCGGTCGGCCCATTGATCAGGCACCAGCCCGGACAAGGCCCTGTTTTCCCTGCTCACGCCCCGGCCTGCCAGGACAAAATGGCTGTTCCGTCCTTCATCGAGGACCCGGCAGGCCGCCCGGATAAACGAGGAGTGGTCTTTCATGGGGTCAAACCGCGCAATGAAACCGATCAGAAAAGGGTCGCTAAGATCATCGATGCCGAGTTCCCCGATCAACCAGGGCCGGGCCTGCGAATCAGGTTTGAATTCCTGCAAGTCGAAACCGTTGGGGATGACTTCCCATCCGCCGGACCTGTAACCCAGTCCGATGTGAAACTTCTTGGCCTCACAGGAGTTTGTGAGGATGAGAGTCGGGGACCTGGACAGCATCGCGCAGGAACGAAGGGTCCATCTGGTCGAGGCGTGGTATTCATTCAGATTCATATAGCTGCATCGCACATTCCAGCAGATGTTTCGAATACCGGACAGCCTTCCCAGTATGAGACCCAACAGGTCGCCGTGGTACAGCCACGTCTGAAGGATGTGAGGCCTGATCCTCCCAAGGGTCCTGAAAAGGTTTAACAGGCCTGTCAAGGACACCTTGCCCCTGGGCATGTCCATGGTGTAAACGGGAATCCCCCAACTCCTGATTTTCTCTCCCAGCTCTCCCATCCTTGTCAGGCAGATCACGTGGTTAGAAAACCTTTGCCCGTCCATGAACGCCAGTAGCCTCGACAGCATCGTCTCGGTCCCACCCGTGTCCAGTGTTGTGATCAGGTGGGCTACCTTTATTGGAGGGGGCTTATTCAACTACGTGATCCCTGCCCTTTCCTGTCCTGCGAAAAAGACGGGCAAGCCTTTTCTTTCCATCGGAATCCACCCAATGACTCTCGCTCAAGAGTTCGACGCCAGGCAGCTCCCAACCCGCTCCGCAGACCGCATACTCCCAGGGGAGTTCTCCATAACGTTTTGCGGTATTATGGAAATCTTCCTCGCCCTGTTCCCGGTCGGAGAGAAAGATCAGGCCTTTTTCAATTTTTCGGTATCGTCTCGGAATATCTTGGATCAGCTCCGCATCCCCTGTTTGCGGCTCCTTGTCGAATGTGTCAAAGCGGGTGGCCCCCAATGTCAGAAGAATTCTTTCCATGTGACGCCTGACAGCGGGAGGGTACCATCCCACCACCCATGCCGCCCCCGCGGAAAGGGCCTCATATGCCACAAAGGAAGGGTTGCACCCGATCTCCATGACCAGCCTTCCCTCCACCCCGCAGCCCGCCTCGTCAAGCATCCGCCTGTAGGTTTCCCAGACCCGGTCTCCTCCTTTTCCCAGCTCCTCCATGTCGAACAGGACATGAGGCCCTGCATTCAGGAACACCCGCTCGATCATCCGGTCCTCGTTTCGGAACAGGAAACCCTGGAAATCAACGTACAAGGGCCGGCCGTCATCCGGCCTCAAACGCAGATTCGCGTTACAGTCAGGAGGCATAAGGTCCTCGATAATGTCCACACGGGCATGCGCGGTGGTGAGGTCTCCTTCCTTCAGGACCGCCCGCATTCGATCCATGAACACCCGGTAATCCGTCTCTTGCGTTACGCTGCCGCCCACATGCTCCACCACGTAACAGGTCAGTGCCGTGTCAGAACACGTCAAACCGATGATGTCATAAATGCGAATACCAAGGCCCTTGCGATAAAGGTAGTTCGCGATCCGTATCAACGCAACGGGAGAAGGGGTCAGAGACCTCATGATCGCAACTCCCGGAGCAGGGTGCTGCCCGTGTTTGGTGTATATGGCGGTTTCCGGACCCTGGAAGTTTTTCAGGACCTTGAGACCGGCGTCCGGGGGATATTCATTCCGTAGAAAACCGAAACAGGATTCCATCCGCTCTTGCGGTGGGATATAGATGGTCCAGCCCCCTTCTAAAAACCGTATGCCCTGACCGCTAAGCCATTGCTTAAACTCATCCGGTGATTTTAAGCCGGCCGTAATCCTCCGGTATGGGATGCTCTGCCTGGACAGGATTGAAGACCATGCCGATGATGCTATCTTTGCTTTCAGTTTTCCAGACAGAACCGCATGCAACAAAAACCGGACCTCGCCGAACAGGCCGTATACAGCCAGCAGCACTCTGTAAATCAAGGGATAAGGCTCAACCCTTTTTTGAATTGTCCGGATCAGGTCCATAAACCCGGGGCCGGCCCTGACACGCTTCTTGCTTCGAAAAAGCTCATTTACCTATCACCGATCGGCGTTAGCTGTTGGACCGAAAAATCGTTCAGATTGCGGGCAAGTCTCACTGATCCGAACTTTGGGCGGCAAGTCATGGCTCTTCATGTTGCTTTGAGATGTAAAAACAAGAAGATGTCTTTGGGAGCGGGTGAACATGAATTTTCTCGAATTTGCCTGTGGCCTGCTGAAACATGGCGACTGCATGCTCCGCCTCGGCCAGGTCCAGCCCGGGGAATTTCTGTTTCATGTAATCACGCAACCCCTTGCTCCCCTTCCATGCATGGACAATGGAGCGTTTGATGGAGACAGCACGCGCGCCCATCCTGGCAACAGCTCCAGAAAAGCCCTTCTGCACCTCCTGTTCCATCAGTTCGGGATGGCCGGCCAGCACCTCCTTAAGCCTCGAAACCACATTGTCGCAGGCGGTGCGGCCGTTCAGCCCGGAGATGTATTGTTGAACCACCTTTGTCCCTTCGTCCCGGTCATAGTTCAGGCCGCCGGCTCGGCCTTCCCCATGGATGAAAGCATCGATCATGGATATGAGCTCGCCGGGGCTCGAGACAGCCGGAGAGACCGCATTCGGCAAAAACGAGTCATAGGTTTCAGAGACGATGGGCCTGTAAGCGATTACCGGCTCTTCCATGATAAATGCCTCGACTCCGGTGGTACAACTGTTATGGATCATCACCTCCGAGGCCATTATCCAGGGGATGACGTTTCCCTCATGCACGACCCGAACGTTGGGGAACGACCTGGTCTTTTCCTTCCAGGACTTCGTATTCTCGGACGGGTGCGGCCTGACAACGATTGTGAGGCCCGGAAAGGCCTTACTCAGCTTACCGACCATATCCACAAAGTGATGATACATCTCGCCCAGGTAATCCGCCCATCTCACCAGGAACCTCTCGTGATTTTCGTCCACTATACGGCCGGCCTCCTTGAGGTTGCTGATGACGTAATCCCTTCCATGAAAGTGATTATACCTGGTGAAATTGGTGTTGATCAGGATGAACGCCCCATACCGGCTTACAAGCTCGTTTTTCTCCTGCTCGAAGACACCCCTGTATGGGGCCAGAAGCAGGTCGAAGCGCGGGTTTCCCGCACAAACTATCTTCTCGGGCTCAACAAGGAGTTTTTGCTTTATCAATCCCTTGTGATACGGGCCCCACGCGAAAAAGCGGTCCACAAGGCCAAACGCCGTCCTGGAAATCCGCTCCTTCAAGTAGATGTCAGGCACTCTGAAGGTAAGCCCCTCTTCGCACCAGGCAACCACGCGGTTTCCGAGACTGCGATTCTTTCTGAAACTTCGAATCTTGGTGCGTACAATACTCTTGTCGATGTAAATGCCCCTTGGAAGATAGTTCAGGTACCGGTGGAGCTCGTTTTGATCCCCCACGATCACGTGAAACCCGGCTTCCGCAGCCACGCACCCCAGGAGGGTCTTGGCGAGGAACTCTCGTGCCTTGGTCTCAATAGGCAACAGCACATAGGGGCCTTTCGGCGCACTGCTTCTTCTACTCAATTTAAATGTCTCCCGGGCCCGGCCGGCCCCTGGTTCTTCCAAGGCCGGTCTTCAGCGGCACTCACGCATGGATCGTAATCAAGTGTTTCAGCCAGTTTGCCAGCCACCTTGCGGTAGACATAATCCGCTGTCAGGGGCAATCCGGATGTCTCCTTCAAGTAAGCGTCGAGAAAGGCAAGCATCTCCCTCTTGGAAGGAATTCCCAGCCAGCGGTCGATCTTGATGAACATGATTGCCAGCCGCTTCAATCTCACTTCCAGGGACATGGGAGCCAGTCTCAGTCCGCCCCACTCCCTGTCGATCAGGACGAACGACTCCTTATAGTCTTCGAACCGGTCGGACACACAGATAATGTCCGTGGTTCTCACCAGCGAATCCAGGCCCTTCAGGTGCATATAGCCCACAAGGGCTCCATACGCGGCCATGAGTCCCCGCCTGTCATTGAAATTCATACGGTGATATACCGTACCGAAATCCTCGCCCTCCACCCCTTCCACCAGGAGAAAGCCGCTTACCGGGACCCCGAAGACATCCTTCCTGCCCCAGGCTGACATTCGCATGACCGGAACCCCGACCTCCCTGTGCAACTCCAGCAGGCGGACCTCACGGTCCGTCAAGATGCGTTCGTCTCCGGTTTTCATGGCGGCCTTAATCAGTGCAAGAGGACTGTGCTGAAAGACCTGCTTTAAATAGAAAACCGCTCCAAAGCCGCCCTTTGCGCACCTTATTCGACGAACGGCCTTTTGAGGGCCTTTCCCCACCACCTCACCGCCGCTGAAGGCCATCATGCCGTCATGGTCGTGAAGAGGAAGGACCCCCTGAAGAATGCCCTCGTATTCGGGTTCCACGTAAATTCGTGTCTTCATTATTCCGAGAGACGACTTTCTTGAAGAATCACTCTCAGACCACCGCTTCGACATCGTTCGCGTTTACCCGGTTAAGACAGAAAGGTGAAATGTCATCCGAGTTCCATCCGCCGTTGAGGCCCAGCCCCACCGAGAACCCGTATGATCGGCAAAAGGCCTTGACGTCCTTTGGGAGGGCCCACGCCCTGCCGTAGGGATAGCTGACCCACTGTTGCGGCAGGCCCGTAACCCGCTCGAAAAAGGCCTTGCTCTCCACGACCTCCTTCTCGAGAAGAGACGGCGAAAGCACAGAAAAAGGCTGATGACTGTGCCCGTGATTCCCGATCACATGCCCTGACCCGGATAATTTCCGGATCTGGGAAACGTCCATGTACACCTGCTCGCAGAAATCGGCTTCACTCATTCCACGATCTTCCAGCATGCCGCTTGCAACCTCGTCCACGATTCCGTGCGGCAATCGAAAATTGATCAGGTACTTCAGCCTCGCGTGCTCGGGGGAATCGTATATATAGGTCTCCAAAGCCGCCCTTGACGAGTCCTCCTCATCGGCCAGGGTCTTCCCCTCCGGGGGAAGTGATTGGAGAAACTCCTGCCGGAAAAGGTCCGGAGGTGTGTGGGCCCGAAGCCAGTGGATCTTGTGAACCATTAGAGCCCTGCCCTCGGTAAAAGGCCTCGAAGAAATGCAAAACGCCGCACGGATCTCAAGGGGGTCCAGGACTTCATTGACCACCCTGGCGTGATCGGTCAACCCGTCGTCAAAAGTGAAAAACACAGCAGGGCCCTTAAGAGTCCCGGCGCCACCGGCAAAGGCCTCCACCTCTCCCGGCGAGGCCACGTGAAACCGTTCCTTGAGGCGGCGAACCTGCCCGACAAACTCCTTTTCCCCAAAGGGGTGGATGCCCGGGTACAAGTATGCCGCCGGGTCTCTTATGTAGTGGTAAGTTACGATGAGAAGTCCGGCCCGGTCTTCCTCCATGATTATCCTCTTTCGACCTGCCGGGAGCTTAGCTCAATCGCCCGGGCCAGTGCCAGCGTCTCGGGATTCTCAACCCTGACCCCGTTGTCCTGAATCGGCACCGCAGCCCAGTTCGCCGGATCCCAGCCGGTCTCCTCGCCGCATCTGCCGATGACCGCCACAGCAGGATCGATGACGTAATAATCGTCTCCCGCCAACTGTTGACGCTGGTATATCCTTGTTCCGGCTTCGTGAAAGTGTACGAGCCCCCCGCCTTCCGACATGCAAAGGACCTTTTTCGGGTGATGGTGATTTCTGACGCGGCTCACTGAAACAACCCCTATCCGGCTTCTTGATTCAGGATTAATTAGACGGAAACTCCGGACGGCCGTCCGTATCTCCGAGACGGTGATCAAGGGCCGCAGCGGGTCGATCACGATGATGTCGCAGTGCCTTTCTTGGAGTTCATGAATACGACCGGCAACGGCAAAGACCAGGGCATGAACACCTTCCAAGGGCTCGCCGTCACCGGCGGCATCAATAAGAGGAATATCCACATCCAGGACCGAAACACCCGGATGCCGGAGCGCTTTTTTTCGAACCATCCCAAGGCCCCTTCCAGCCACGTACACTCGACTAATCCCGACAGCCGGGGTGTAGAGCTTCTGGATTGCGAGTTCCAGGATCGTCCTGTCCCCGAACTCCCAGGAGACCCGGTCCTCCTCTCCATCCCGCACCGTTACAACCGCAGATATTTCAGGGTTACTCAAGGTCTGGAATCCGGCTCGAGGGGGCTCCCGCAGTATTCGACACAGAGCAGATCGAAAAGGCTGTCGATGCTCACCAGCGGCCTGTCCACAATATAGGGGACCACACGGCCTTCATTGAGCGTCAGGGCATCCAGCCTGTCCGGATCCAGCACCACTGCGGCACCGTTCCTGTAGTAAAGAGTCATGCCGCCCGAAGGGCCCGTTTCAGCGGAGATGCGTAAAAGCCCGTCTTCATCCCTGTGAAGCCTTCGCATGAGTCCCGGCATGAACGCTTGGGGCACCGGGCTCACTGAAAGAACAGCGGCCGTTTGCGGATCGGCCTTTCGGGACTCTTTGAAGAGTGATATGGCGCCGAGGACATGGGCGGCCCTTCGCATGGGGGATGTAGGTTGAAGCAGGACCAGGCCTTCGCAGCTCTCTTTGATGTTCTCCCGAAACCATTCCACTGCGTGTCTCAGGACCTGCACCATGGGCACTTCACCGCCTGACAGTTCGGGGGGGCGAAGAAACGGGGCACTCGCGCCGGCCTCCTCCGCTTCGCGGGCTATTGCCTGATCATCGGTGGAGACCAGGATCCAGCGTATCTCCCGGATTTGCCTTGCGATCAGCGCTGCACGGGCCACGAGGCTTATCCCCCTGACCTCTTTGCGGTTCTTTCCGGGCAGTCCCGAACTCCCTCCCCGGGCGGGAATCACTGCCAGGAAACCGGACTCACCGGCCACGCACCCTACTCCTCGAGCCTTGGTGCGGGGTTGTAGTCAATCAACGAAGAGGTCTCTTTGGTGATCTCCTCCATTACCGGCAGGAGCCCCCTGGCCGCCACCGCCTCGCTCAACCGCTGCAGGTCACCGGGACTCAGAATTTCCGGCCAGATCCCCACCCTGCTCCGGGTAAGCGGAGTTTCAAGCCGCTTGAGAGTAGTGCTTGCCTTGCCTGTTATTTGATATACCTTTTCGAATTCAGGAGGGCCTCCGCTGAAAAGGCCCACGGACTCTTCCCAGTCCTCCCCGACAAACCGCAGCACCCTCTTCATGGTCTCGGCCGGGCGAAGGACAAGGTCTTCGTACCGCAATTCCAGAAAGGACACTTCCTGCCTTGAAGCTCCTGATTCCTTGAAATCCTTTACCGCCCCGAAAAACTGGCACCAGAGGCCTGAAAACGTCTCCAGGTCGTCCCACTTGTGTGCCTGCCGCAGGGAGGCCAGGACGTCCCTGGGGTCTCTAATGACATGTATCACCGAAGCGGAGGGCCACGCTCGAAAGATCCTTTCCAGATGCAGAACATTTCCGGGCGTCTTTTCCACCCACCGGGCCTTGCCCTGCTTGGCGGCGACCTCGTTCATGAAGGCATTCAGGAAGTCCTCGGGGCTTGCGCTCTCCTCCAGGACGCGCTCCACGGTCCGCTCCTCCAATTCGAAAAACCGCCTCAGTCGTTCTACATGCACCTGAAGATGCTCCTGAGGCTCTCCCCAAGGCAGGTCGAACCAGTAGGTCTCCAGACCACCGGCTATCCTCGAGTGCTGCGCGATCATGGCCCTCAAAAGGGATGTCCCGGACTTGAAGAGCCCGCCTACAAAAATCGGGGACGTCGTTTCCTCACTCTCTCTCATCAACCATTCTCCTCGGTAAAGAGGCAGGCCGTTTACCCGGCCTCCCGTTCGAGCAGGAACTCGGCCAATTCCAGGTCAAACGGCTCATCAATGTTCACCAAAGGCCGATCGATGACCACGGCCGCGCAGTCCTCCTCGATTATCAGCCCTCTCTCGACAACGGTCTCCCGCCTGACCGCGTAGCACACCCCGTTTCTGTAATAGAAGTTATCCGGAATCTTCTGTCTGGTGCTGAATTGCGCGCCGTCCTGAAGGAAAAATCCGATTCGCCCCTGCCGGTCCACTGTGAGACACTTGTGAGGGGTGAAATGGGCCGGGGCCGCGCTCACCGTAGCTGCAGCCCGGTGCCCCCCTTGGACCAGCGCGGCAACGGTGCGCTCCACATCCTCCACCCGCCTCAAGGGGCTGGTGGGCTCCAGCAGTATTGAGAGGTCGAAGCCAAGGCCGTAGTGCTCCTCCGCCGCCAGCCAGGCATGACGCCACATATCAACGGAAGATGCGAGGTCCCCGGAAAGTTCCTGGGGTCTCATGAACGGCACATCGAGCCCGTGGGCCCGGCCTTCCAGAGCGATTTCCTCGTCGTCCGTGGAGAGCAGGATACGGTCCGCCCAGGAAAGTGATGCGGCCACGGCCGCCGCCCTTGCCACCAGGCTCATCCCGCCGACCCGGCGGATGTTCTTGCGAGGGATGGACTTGCTCCCCCCGCGGGCCGGAACCACCGCCAGGACACTCAGTCCCTGATACGCCATCGTTCTTCCATCACAGGTCCAATTGGACGAACTGCCCCGTCTCGGAGCTTTTCCGGGCCGCCTCCAGCAAAGACAGCACCCTGACGCCATCATGAATGGAACACGTTCTAACGGCCCCTCCGTTCAGCACTTCCATGAATTCGCGATCCGCCGCAAGAAACATCTCATTTCTCTCGCAATCAAAATCAAAGCGCTCCCATTCCTCCTCCATCCTGCGGCCAACAGCCACGGCGTTGGGGTCCGCGGTCCAGAGGATGGTCCCGCCCTCACCCACGAAACGAATGGATTTCCTGTGAGGCCTGCCGTAAAGATCCAGGTGCATGCTCACCCGCAACCCGTCCGGATAGGTGATCAGCATCTCCACGTTGTCGTCCGTATCGATGTCCAGGTCACTGATCTTGTCGATGGTGGCCACCAGCCGTTGGGGTTTCCCTAAAAACCACAGCATCAGGTCGACCCAGTGACTCTCATCCAGAAGGGCGCCCCCGCCCAGCTCCTTGCTGGCCATGAAAAAATCCTTGTAGTGCTCCCAGGGATGCCAGTCGGCCAGGTGCGCCGACATGATGAACTCGACATGCCGGAGCTTGCCCACGGCCTCCTGCTCGAGAAGCTCCCAGACCTTTGCAAGGGGAGGCCACCAACGCCAGGTGTATGTCAGGAGCAGCGGGACCCCTGTTCGATCTACCACCTCTTGAAGGCTGCGGCCGTCGGACTCCCTCGGGCAGAGAGGCTTTTCCATGAGCACGGGAAACCCTCGTTCGAGGGATGCGATGCCCTGCTCCACATGAAACGCCGGCGGGGACGTGACAACAACCCCGTCTATGTCCTTGCTCTTCAAAAAAGCCTCTTCCATGGATCCGTACCCGCCTTCCACCTCTATCTGACCGGCGGCCTCCTCGACACGGTCCGGTCTCGGATCCATGCATGATACCCGGCAGCCCAGTGAGGCCAGGTTGTTTGCATGGCGTTTCCCGGCGCTCCCCATACCCAACACCAGTACGTGCTTACCGCTACTCATCAAATCCTCCTTTTCGCCTGGTTCAGCGCTCACCTGATTCCCTTCACCATGTCCAGATAGGCCTGAGGGTCAAAAAAGGCCTCCAGAAAAAGCGGCCCGCTGGATGGCTTCCAGTCCCCGAGCGCGGCGACGAGCCCCTCCTCATTCTTCACCTCCACCGCGGACACTCCCATGCCTTCAACGGCCTCCCGCCAGGACGGGCGTTCTATGATAACCGGCTTTTCCGTCAGTCCCTCTGCCAGCGTCCGCCCGCGCAGGGAACCCATGTGGGAGTCACTCATGAGCACGGTCAGAAGCGGCAGCTTGTATGTGACGGCCAGTTTGAGATCCGCAATGAACATCCCGATGCCGCCGTCTCCGGAAAAGACCGCCGTGGGCTGCGTCCTGTCGTGAACCGCGGCGCCCAGTGCAAGGGGCAGTCCCGCACCCATGTACCTGCCCTGCCCCGAGGCAAGGTAGTTCTCAGGAAGTCGCACACGCCAGGCGTGTTCGCCCATGGTGCAGAAGTTCCCTGTGTCGAGCACCAGGCGGCAATGGCCCTCATAAAAATCTTCCACAGTTCGAAAGAAACGGCCGGGCATGAAACCCTCAGAGACGACAGCCCTGTCAAGGACATTCAGGCATGCCTCGAGGTCCTCCAGGCCCCATGGTTTTTCCCTTAAGGCCCAAAAAAGGTCCTCGAGGAGATCAGGCGTTACCTTGTGAGTGCAGTCGAAGCGAAACCCGGAAAAGCCGGCGGGATCCATGGAATCCAGATTGACCGACGGGCACGGGAAGCCTTTGACGGCAAGTACCTCGTTATGACGAAGACCGATCCCTATGACGAGGTCCGCCTTGGGCAGAAGGACCGATTCAGGCACAAGCTCACCTCCCGCGCCCGTGTAAACGCCGGCTGCAGCAGGCAGCGTCTCGTCAATCACGCCTTTTGAAGCGGCTGTGCTGAAGACCGGGAGCAAAAGGCCGGCCAACAGCTCAGGCAGCCCGTTCACCCGCAGCCCCAGGGTGCCCACGATCAGGACAGGCCGCTGGGAGCGTTCCACGAGGGCCAGAATCCTGTCCTCCACCCGGGTGTCCCGCATCGGAACCGGGCTTTCCGGAACCGGTTCTTCTCGCTCAGTCCCCGGTCCTGCTATCTCCAGGTGAACAGGCCCGGGCACCTCCTCCCCGGCCCAAAAGGACAAATCGGGAAAACCGGGGCCGTTTGCGGAACAATACCGCTTCCCCTTGGTCACTGCCGAGAGCAGCCCTGCGTGGTCCATCCGCTTGTGGGCCTTCGAAGACGGGGTTTCAGGGAGATAGGCCTCTGAGATGGACACCACCGGCAGGGACTCCAGGGTGCAC
>CAYVDE010000020.1:0-3653 GCA_964450535.1 uncultured Desulfobacterales bacterium | reverse complement strand
ATGGACACCACCGGCAGGGACTCCAGGGTGCACACTGCCAGCCCAGGCACCATGTTGGCAAGCCCCGGCCCCTTTATGCTTATGCATGCGCCGGCCCGCCCGCTCAATCGGCCGACGGCACCGGCCATAACTGCGCCTGTGCCCTCGAAGTGGGTCCTTATGAACGAGACCCCTTCTCCCTCCAGCGCGTCCAGCAGCGTGAGGCTGTCACCGCTCCCGGCAATGCCGAACACCTGCCTTACTCCCTGGGCGGCCATCTCCTCTGCAAGCTTCTTCATCAGGCTGTTGTCATAACTCATTATATTTGTCTTTTTATTTTCTTCGTGTTCTTCGTGGTTAATCTTTTTTTGTCTCTATATCTCTCTGTTTCCTTCATATCCTTCGTGGTGAAGCTCAAGCGCCTCCACGATCTTCTCAGCCGTCCGGCGGCACACCAAGGCCACGGCGTCCGGGCTGTTTCCCCCGCAGTGGGGCGTTATCACCACGTTGTCGTGCTCCCTGGCGAATCGCACCAGCGGGTGGGAATCGATATCAGGCTCACCCTCCAGCACATCCATCCCGGCCCCTCCTATGCGCCCGCTCTTAAGGCCGTCCAGCAATGCCTCCTCGTCGATTACGGCGCCCCGGGAGGTGTTCACCACAATAATTCCCGGCTTGGCCGATTCCAGCAGGTCCCTCGACAGAAGAGACCGGGTCTCCTCGGACAAATGCACATGTACAGACAAGAAGTCGCTTGTCTTGACAAGGTCCTCGAGGCTCAAGGACGCGATTCCTTCCGGAAGCGGGTTGACATAGGGGTCATACCCCGCGAGTTCCATGCCGAAGGCCTTTGCGTAGCGGGCCATCCACGTCCCGATCCGCCCGCAGCCTATGATCCCCAGCCGCCTGCCTTTGAGCATTATCCCGGGAAACAGGTCCCTGTTCCATTGACCGGCCTTCACGTGGTCATGGGCCGCGGGCAACCTCCTCGCACAGGCCATGAGCAGGGCCCAGGACAGCTCTGCCGCAGGGGTCAAGCCCAAAAGGAGGTCCCTGTCCTCTCGAAGTGTCCTGACGGGAGTGTTCCTTTGCTCCAGTTCCTCCCGCTCTATGTGGTCTGAGCCGGTGGTGGCGCACGCAATGATTTTTAGATGAGGCGCCCCTCTGATCATCTCGTTGGTGATGCGCACCTTCATTGAGGCGTCAAGCAGGCCCGAGGCACTCTTCAGCGCGGTTTCAAGGGCCTTGGAGGATGTCTCAACGTGCTCGGCCACGGCCCTCCCGGCCAATACATCCTCCAGTGCCTTGAAGCCCACGCCGGATCCCAGATAAGCGATTTTCATCATGAATAGCACAGCCTCTTCTGGATTTTGATATCCACCTCGGCCAGTATTTCGGCGATCCTTCGACCCGCCTGGCCGTCTCCGAAAAGGAAAGACCTCTCATAACGGCCGTGTGAGACCTGGCTGCGGATCGCCCTTTCTATCTCTACAGAGTCGTAAGGCGCCTCCATCACATTGCCGCCTCGTTCGCGTCCTGCCTGCCTTGACCCGATGTTGACCGCGGGCACGCCCAGAAAGGCCCCTTCCCGCAGGCCGGAGCTGGAATTGCCCACCAGGCATTCCGAACTGGAGATCAACCTGGCATAGTCTTCAGGACTGAAGTTGCGGTAGAAGTGGATGTAGTCCGGCCGCCGTGTCTCCCTGAAGACCCTCAGGCCCTTTGAGATCTCATCGGATCCGGCATCCACGTTGGGCCACAGCCAGACGGTCTGCATCCCGATCCTCTCCACCGCTTCCAGGGTTTCGTTGATCTGCGCGAATCCCTGCCCGTACTCCGTGGTTACCGGATGCTGCAGTACCACCAGATATGGCTTGTCAGGATCAAGGTCCGGCCCTACACCCCGGTAGTACTTGAAGATGTGTTCCTTCATGGTCAAGTCGATGTCGGAAATGATATCAATGGCCGGGCACCCTGTCATAAATACGCTCCCTGGGTCTTCTCCCATGCGGACCAGGTATTCGGCGGACCGCTTTGTAGCGGCGAAGTGCAGGTGCGACAGCTTGGTCACTGCGTGCCTCACGCTCTCATCGATGGATCCGGTCACTTCCCCCCCCTGCGTGTGGGCGAGAGGGATGTTCATGTAGCTGGCTGCAACTGCGGTCGCCATGGTCTCGAAACGATCGGCCACTGTGACGACAACATCCGGTTTAAGGTTCTCGAACAGGGTTGAGATCTCAATTATGGCCAGGCCGGTGGATTTGGCCATGGTTGTGGGGGTTCCCCCCTCAACTATGGAGTAAAGTGAGGCATTGATATGGAACCCATCGTTTTCAATGATCTTGTCTACCTGCCCGAAACGGTGGAGAAGGGCTGACGCCCCGACCACGAGCTGCAGCTCTAGCCCGGGATGCTCATCCACCGCACGCAGGACCGACTTGATCCGGCCGTAATTGGCCCGGCTGTTAACGACAATGCAAATCTTCTTCTCTTTCATCTACTCACTCCAAGTCATCCCAGCAAATAAGCCTGTCCGCCGGCACATCCCTCTTCAAGACTCTGCCTTCGAGCCGGTTCATTTCGTTCTCGGGAATGCCGGTGCCCGGTTTCTTGACCGTGAGCAACGCCTCGGTAAGGACCGTCCCCGATGGAAGGTCCCACCTGGGGGCTATGCTCCTGGAAAACAGCTCTCGCATTTCTTGAAGATCATCGGCCATACTGTCCTTGTTGACAGGGTTTGAGCACATGGCGTGGAAAGCCCTGCCAGCCTCCGCCAGAAAGGCCAGTTCATCAATGGTCACCGAGGCGTTCACATCCGGGCCGAAAAGACGGCGGTCAAACGTGACGTGGACCTCCAGAAGGTCCGCCCCCCGTGCCATGGCCTTCAAACCGGGAAACACGGAACCCGAATGATCCGACAGGCCCACCGGGCAACAAAACCTTTCCCTCAACTCGTCGATGACATTGATACCCACGGATTCCATGGGCGTAGGATAGCGGCTTGTGCACTGAAAGACCGCCAAAGGGACACCCATGGACCGGATCATCTCCACAGCCTCTGAGATCTCCGACATACGGCTCATGCCGGTGCTGAGAAGCATGGTTCCTCCCCGCTTCCCCATAGCTTGAACAAGGCCTTTAGAGCAGAACTCCCCCGACCCTATCTTCCATGCGCGAACCCCCAGGTCCCAAAGCATATCCACGGCCCTTATTGAAAACGGGGAGCTCAGGAAGGCCAGCCCCCGGTTCAGGGCATGCTCGGCCAGGCCTTTCCACTGCTCCGGTGTGAATTCCATTCGTTTCCAGTAGGCGTATCGGGTCTCATCCTGCTTGCTGAACTTGACTCGAAACAATTCCTCACGCGTTGACTCCTCCGATGCAATGTGAGTCTGAAACTTGACGGCATCGGCGCCGGCTTCGGCCACTGCGTCCACATAGGCATGCGCGGTCCCGAGGGATCCGTCGTGTGCCTGGGCCACCTCCGCCACTATATAGGCCGGCAGGCCGGGCCCGACCAGCTTGTCCCCGATGGGCACGGGTTCAATAAGCGCTTTATCCCTGGACGTTGACGGCATAGGACGTCTTTTCCACCTCCTCCACTTTACCTCCCTTGACGACAAGGACCTTGTCGGCGGCCCGGACAAGGGCCTGCTGGTGGGAAATGGCCACGATCC
>CAYVDE010000019.1:34411-38054 GCA_964450535.1 uncultured Desulfobacterales bacterium | reverse complement strand
ACGTACTGGACATACTCCTCGGCGGTGTTGTCGCCGTCGCCGATGCCCACGTACTGGTTGATGGCCGAAAGACCCATGGCCACGGCGCCGCTGCGGTCCAGGGCCGCCTTGTCCACAAGGGTAACCTTCAGGTTGTTCTTCTTGGCCCAGTAGGCCGCTTCGGTCGCCGCACCACAGCCGGAAAAACCCCCACCAAGAATCAGGAGGTCAGTGCTGACTTCTACGGTTTCAAAGTTTGCCATAATTCAATCCCTCCTTCTTATCTCGTGGGAACCGCGTCCATACCGAGGGACGCAGGTTCGGTGGCCAGGGCCTCATTGTTAAGGTCGTCGTGGGTCGGATAGCCGCCCAACGGATCCGCCGTCCCTTCCGGGGTCGTCCGGATGGGAAACTTGAACCGCTTGACTGACCCGTCACGGAACTTAACGGTCCACATAATGTCTTCGGAACCCCTCAAGGGTGTGGCGCTGGCACCCATGGGCACGAAGTCGGAATAGCCGCGGACGTCCATGGCCTGCTGCGGGCAAATCTTGACACAGCACATGCACTCCCAGCACATCTGGGGGTCACGGTTATAGGCCTTCATCCGCTCTTTGTCCAACACCATGAGGTCGTTGGGGCAGATGTACATGCAGGCCGTCTTGTCCTGCCCCTTGCAACCGTCGCATTTCTCGGTAATCACATAACTTGGCATTTGTACACCTCCTGAAATTTCAGTTTGGTAAGCTACACAAGTGTCAGGGTAAACAGTGGTATGTGTTGATCGACACCTCCTTTCTCGCAATTGTTCCAGATCTACGGTCCAGAGGCCTCTCTTGGATCGAGAGGCCTCTGCTTTTTAATAAGGCATGAAACGAACTAGCTCTTCTTCACGTCACCGGTGGCGGCGCCGTGCAGCTTGACCTCGACCTTTTCGTCAAGGCCCTGGTAATACTCCTGTAGGATCGCCACGACCTCGGGACGGGAGAACTCCGCGGGCATATCACCGCCTTCAGAGAGCGTCTTCCGAACAACGGTGCCCGACAGGAGAAGCCGGTCGTCCTTGCCGTGGGGACAGGTCTTCATGGAGGCCATGCCCCCGCACTTGTAACAGTGAAAAGTCCAATCTATGTTCAGGTTTTCACACTTGAGCGCACCCTCGGGGATCTCATCAAAAATCCTCTGGGCGTCAAAGGGGCCGTAATAATCGCCCACGCCCGCGTGGTCACGCCCTATGATCATGTGGCTGCAGCCGTAGTTCTGCCTGAATGTGGCGTGGAGCAGGGCCTCCCTGGGTCCTGCATAGCGCATCTCCATGGGGTATCCGCCCTGGACAACCGTGTCCTTCACAAAGTAGTTGTCCACCAGGGCCTGGATGGCCCGGACGCGCACGTCGGCCGGAATGTCACCCGACTTGAGCTTGCCCACGAGCTGGTGGATATAAACGCCGTCCATGACCTCTACGGCGATCTTTGCCAGGAACTCGTGTGACCTGTGCATGGGATTGCGGAGCTGAAGAGCGGCGACCCGTTTCCAGCCCTTTTCGTCGAAAATCTTGCGGGACTCTGCGGGGCGGTGGTAAATCCCTTTGAACCTTTCAGGATAATAGCTCTCGCTGATGACCTTGACAGGACCGGCCAGATTGTACTTGGCCTGGGCCATGACATTGGCCACTCCCGGGTGCTCGGTGTCAGTGGTGCCGAACACCTTCTTGCACTCGTGCTCCTTGTCGATGGTGTACTTCTCGGACACCTGCATGGTGGCGATGATCGTCCCGGTCTCTTCGTCCTTCAGGGCCACCTCGTCACCTTCCTTCACGTCCTCGTCGTCCGTGGAGAGTGTTATGGGAATCGGCCAGAAGGTGCCGTCCGCCATGAGAAACTTGTCGCATACACCCTGCCAGTCGGCCTTTCCCATGAACCCGGTAAGGGGCGTGAACGCGCCGATACCCAGCATGATAAGGTCCGACGTCTCACGGGTCGTGGTGCTCAACTGCTTGAGAGATTTAGCCTTTTCCTCCTCCGCCTTGAGGGCGTCGCCCTCGAGCAGCAGAGGCATCAGTCTTTCTTCTTTTCCGTGTGGGGGAACAAGCTTTGACATATACGATCCTCCTTTTAATGTTCAGTCACATTTGTGGCGCAATAGTGCCAACACCAATATATGATTACGTTTTCTTTATTGTGCATTTTGGAACAAGCTCCTTTATATCGAAAAGCCTCGGACTGTCAAGCAAAATTGAACACCAAGGTCCCCTCAATTCGGCGACACACCCCTGAAAACGAATTCCGCTCCGTTGACTCTGAGACATGTTAGGGGCTTACCCTTGAAAGCCTTTCATAAAAAACAAGAAGTTTGGACGCCAGGCAGTCAATACGGTGATGATTTTGGTTCTATACCGAGGTTGGTGGCGTAGGAGGCCGGGGGTTCCGATGCGGAGGAATCTCCGGTCTCCGGAGCCGACTCCGGCACTGTTGGGTTGTGGGCAATGGCCCGCCTTAGGGGCTTATTGCCCTTGCAAATGGATGCGATCTGCTTATACTGGGATGCTCTTTCCCAGGAGAGCGGAATCTGAAACGCCGCTTCGGCCCACGCCGTGCGACAACCGCCGGACCATTTTCACCCCGAAAGGAGAATATCAAAACCAGCATGGGAACCAAACACAAGTCGTCTGCCACTATGATCACTGTGGACGAGGCCGTTGGAAAGGTCCTGGCCCACGACATCACCGAGATCCGCCCGGGCCAGTTCAAGGGGCCGGCCTTCAAAAAGGGCCAGATAATCCAAAAGGAGGACGTGGAACATCTTAGAAGGCTCGGCAAAGAGCACCTCTTTGTTCTCGAACTGGCCGAAGGAGACGTCCACGAGGACGAGGCTGCTTTGCGTTTCGCAGAAGCCCTTTCCGGTCAGGGGACACATTTCAAGGGCCGGCCCGCCGAAGGGAAAATCGCCCTTTTGGCCTCTCACCGCGGACTTCTCAAGGTAAATGTGGAGGCTCTAACACGTTTCAACCTGGTCCCGGATGTCTCATGCTCCTCGAGGCACACAAACACCGTTGTCCAGGAAGGAGACACTGTAGCAGCCACAAGAGCCATCCCTTTGATCATCGACTCGGCCTCAGTGGACCTGGCCGTCAACATTGCCCGTGAGAGCGGAGGAATTTTTTCGGTCCTTGAAACGGCACGCCCGGACACGGGCGTCGTAATCACGGGCAACGAGGTCTATTTCGGGCGAATCGAAGACAAGTTCGCTCCCATCCTCAAGAAAAAAACCGGCGAGTTCGGGTGCCGTCTCCTGGACATAAAATTCGTGCCCGATGATCGCTCGCAAATATCCAAAGCTATCAGTGGATTCGTGGAGGCCGGCGCAGGCCTTGTCATCGTGGCCGGGGGCATGAGCGTGGACCCTGACGACGTCAGCCGGCTAGGCATTGCCGAGGCCGGGGCCGAGGATATCGCCTACGGCACACCCGTACTTCCGGGGGCCATGTTTCTATACGGCCGCGTTGACCGCATCCCGATCCTGGGGGTCCCCGCCTGCGTGCTCTTCTATAAGGCCACAGTCCTGGATCTTATCCTGCCGCGTGTCCTGGCCGGAGAGGTCATCACACGGGAAGACCTTGCGGTCATGGCGCACGGAGGTCTCTGCCTGAACTGCAAATCCTGCC
>CAYVDE010000019.1:29577-34311 GCA_964450535.1 uncultured Desulfobacterales bacterium | reverse complement strand
TTCGTGTCCGTATCTAGAATCTGCGGGTGAGGAGTCTTTGATTCAAGGCAAGCAGATGTTTCTTCGCCTGCACGTCGGGCAAGGATTCCAGGCAAGCGGCAGCCCGTTCGACATAGGCCCTGGCCTCGGCCCGAATTTCATCCAGGGATGGATCTTCACGTACCCTCCGGATAAGACTTTGATAATCCTCGTCTTCAGCCTTTCCGGCCTTGAAACGCTCTTCGAGTCCAGCCGCCTCCTCCCGTTCCATGCCGCCCAGAGTATTGATAAGGGGTAATGTAACCTTGCCTTCACGCAAGTCCTTGCCCACAGGTTTGCCGAAAACCTCACGGGTGCTGGTGTAATCGAGAAGGTCGTCTATCATCTGAAAAGCTATCCCCAGGTTCAGCCCGAATCGGCCGAGGCTTTCGGTTTCGCGTTCCTTCGCCCCGGCTATTACGGCGCCGCACGCGCATGCCACGGAAATCAGGACGGCCGTTTTGGACGTAATGATCTCCATATATTCCTCGCGGGTTAGGGACCAGTTGTTAGTGTGGGTCAGTTCCAGCATCTGGCCCTCAGCCATTCTCGTTGCCGCGCCGGTAATCATCCCCAGGAACGGTAGGCTTCCGCATTCTAAGGCCAGGGCAGACGATTTCGCATAAAGGAAGTCCCCGCCGAGTACGGCCACATGGTTTCCCCAAACCCTGGCGGCGGAGGGTTTTTTTCGACGAAATTCGGCGTTGTCGAGCACATCGTCGTGAAGCAGGCTGGCGGCGTGCATGATCTCAAAGATAGCCGATAACCGAAACAGGTCATCACCATTACGGCCGCATGCGCGCGCCGAAAGGACAAACAGCAAAGGACGCAGCCGCTTGCCCTGACCCAGCACCGAATACCTTGCTATGTCCTCTATGATCGGAACCCGGCTGCTCAGGTGCTCCTCTAAGGCCGTATTGATCTTTACCAGGTCTTCTTCGAAAGACGACCGGCCTTCGGAATAGAATTCCGCGCCCGCTTCCTCGTGCTGCAATTCGGGTGATAAACTCACAAAAGGCACCTTTGAGTCGGTCTTTTAACAAAATGCACAAATATCGCAAATAAATGGATCTTATGTTCAAACACCCCCATTGTCAAAACAAAACCGGCTGAGATCGAACACGCTGTCCTGAGGTCCTTCAACCGTCTCCGTCTCCCCCCATCACCTCTCCAACCAGGTCGTATGGATGGGCCTCCGTCATTTGCACAGGCACAATCACACCCACCTCTGCATGCCCCCTGCTGATCAGGACCCTTCCATCCACATCGGGGGCCATACCCTCGGTCCTCCCGACCAGCAGCAGATCCGTCTCCGGGCACAATCCTTCCACGAGCACCGGCTTGACCACGCCCACCAGTGAGCGCCTTCTCTGAAGCGAAACATCCGCCTGGATCTTCATGAGCCGGTCAAGCCTGCGCTCTTTTTCCTCCCGCGGAACCTGATCAGGAAGACGTGAGGCGCGCACACCTTTCTCAGGAGAAAAAGCGAAAGCTCCCATATGGTCCAGTTCCGCCGAGGCTGCAAAGGCGCAGAGCTCTTCGAAGTCATCTTCCGTCTCACCTGGGAACCCCACCATCAAGGTCGTTCGGACGGAAATCCCGCGCCCCAGGGATCGAATCCGCTTCAAAAGGCATGAAGGAGACTCCTCGGGATTCCCTGCCCTCCCCATGGCCCGGAGAATGCCCGGTACAACGTGCTGGAAAGGTATGTCCAGATAGGAACAGATACGCTCCTCCGACGCCAGCAGCGCAAGCAGCCGGTCCGTGACCCCCGAAGGGTGGACATACAGGACTCGAATCCACTCCGGGCCGCTTATTTCAAGCAGGGCTTCAAGCAGATCCTCCAGCCGCTTTCCGCCTTCCAAGTCCGTCCCGTAAGCGGAGGTGTCCTGGGCCACCAGGTTGATTTCCTTGACGCCCCGGTCGGCCAGCATTCTCACCTCTTCCGACAGGGAACCTATGGAACGGCTCCTCAAGGGCCCCCTGAGGGAGGGGATCATACAAAACGAACACCGGTGTGAGCATCCATCTGATATTTTCAGGTAGGTGCTGAAACCGGGTCCTGAAATCAACCTGGGACCTGATTGCTCAATCGGAAAAGAAGGCCTGTCCATCAGAAAAGGAGAAAGGCCCCGAGACCCTGCCTCGAGGAGCTCGAGGATCCGGCGGGCTTCACCGGTCCCGGCCCACCCGTCCACTTCCGGGATCTCCCGCTGGAGCTTGTAACCGTAGCGCTGAACAAAGCAGCCGACCACGAAGACCTTTTTCAGCATACCACGATTCTTTCTGTCCACCATTTCCAGGATCGTTTCGACGGCCTCTTCCACGGCGCTCTGAATGAACCCGCAGGTGTTGACGATCACGGTCCGGGCCGCGTCAAGGCCGGCTGCAGGCCTGTATCCGGCGGCCTCGAGGATTCCCAGCATGTTTTCACTGTCCACAAGGTTTTTAGCACACCCCAGGCTGACGACAAAGACGTCATCAGTCCGGGTTTCCGGAGGCGGGATCACTACATTCCTCCCTGAGCGACCGAAGAGGGGGTGCGGGTTCACTCAATCCGCTTAAGGCTTCGAGAAAGGCGCCTTAAGAGGGTCATGGCAAAATTTTTCAAGAAAACGAGTTGAATGGACTCCGGCGACTTATCTAGGAGAGTAGCGCTGATCTTCATGAGGATGCAGTCCGTATCCGCGGTAACCGTGGCCGCCCTGGCTTCTCCGCTGAGGTAAGACATCTCCCCGAAGCACTCTCCTCTTCCGATCACCGCGATGGTCCGATCGTTTTTCTGAACTGCGGCCCGCCCGCTCAAGATAATGAAGAATGAGTCGTCGATATCTCCCTCGGCCACCATGATCCGTCCCTTTGAGAACTTTATTATGCTGCTCGCCTGAAGGACTTGCTTGACGTGATCACGTTTAAAGCCTTCGAAAAAAGGTACGTTGTGAACATAGTCCACAACGTCCTCCGCCTTGATCTTCGCGGTCCTTCCCGAACTTTTGAGCCCCCTGAGCGCCACCCGCAGGTCGTAGGCAACATCGGCACAGGTCTGATAGCGTCTACTTGGATCCTTTTCAAGGGCCTTCTTCGTGATCCTGGCAAGGACTTCAGGAACGTCCGCCCGGATTTCCCGGACCGGCACCGGGTCTTCATTTGCTATCTTGTACATGACGGCATATTCGTTGTCCCCTGAAAAGGCCTTTTCACCGCAAAGCAGTTCATGAAGGACACATCCCAGGCTGAAGATGTCGCTCTTGTCCCCGACCGGCTGTTCGCGGACCTGTTCAGGAGACATGTAGCTCGGAGAACCGATGATGCCCTCTGAAGCGGTCTGCTCCGATTTGATCTGGGCTATTCCGAAATCCGTTATGCGCACCGACTCGGACTTGTTGAGCATAATATTGGAAGGCTTGATATCGCGGTGAATGACACCTTTTTTATGGGCGTAGTCAAGGGCCATGCAGGCGGTGAACATGATCTCCGCCACCCTGCTGAAGGGCAGCAGTTCTTCCTTTCGGCAGAAGGGAACCAGGGTGGGACCGTCTATGTACTCCATGGTTATGTAGCAGAAGTCGTCGTGCATGCCGGCATCGTAAATCGCCACGATATTAGGATGCATGAGTCTTCCCGCTGACTGGGCCTCTATGAAGAACCTCTCCCGGTATTTGTTGGCCTTCTCCTCGACTATGCCGGCCGCCGGGCGCGAAATCTTTATCCCTACAAAACGGTTGATGTAGGGATCCTTGCCCAGGTAAACCACGCCCATACTTCCCTGACCAAGCTTCCCGACAATCTCATAGCGCCCTACTTTCTTAAGGCCCGACAGGTCCCTTATGAGATCACCGTCTAAAGGGATCTCCTTATCCCTGTCTTTTTGTAGAAACTTGAGTTTCAGCCAACTGGTAAAGCCGTGCTTGCCGGGCCCACCGTCCGCATTGGACTCCTTTATCTCCAAACCCCTTCTCCCTGAATTTCGATAGCGGACCATACCACAACACTCGCCGAATGTATACGGTATCGCCCTCAATCAAACCAGGTCTCTTTTTGGTCATAAAGCAGCCGTCCGGATACCACAACCTTCCGCTACAGGCCGGCCTTTTCAAAAAGGGCCGGGAGGTCCGGTCGATTCACGATGTCTGTGAAAAGCTCTCCCATCACCTGGTCCGCCTGTTTGAACCCGATTATCCTGACCCTTTCAAATTCACCCGCCACCTCCTGGCGTGCCATACCCCTGTTATCTCCATAAAGTTGAACATCATAGGCCATTCGGGCGATCCAAGTCCGTTCCTCCAGGTCCAGGGAAAAGGCCTTCAGGTGAATGATCAACTCGGCGTTCGCCCGTGACCTCTCCTGAGCCACCTCCCCGCCCATAGCCCTGATCCTGCGGCCGAATACATCGCGAAAAAGGGAAGGGACGTCCTTCAAGCCCACAAGGATGGGCGCTCCCTCCCCCCGGGCTACGAAGAGGCTCACATTTCCGGAATAATATTTATAAGCCTCACGGGCCCCGGGCCCCAGGATCTCCGGGTCCGGGCGCTCATCCTGAAATTGGACGAACACCGTCCTTCCCTCGAGCGCGCGGGAAGGGTCGGGGAGGCGATAGTCGACCCGCACCTCGTGAACCGATGCGCACGCTGCCATAAAGAGCGCGGCTGCCGCGATCATGAAAGGAATACTACTGACGGCTTGCTTTCGGGGCTTCATTTTTCTATCCTCCGTGTT
>CAYVDE010000019.1:0-29477 GCA_964450535.1 uncultured Desulfobacterales bacterium | reverse complement strand
ATGAAGCAGGAAAAAGGTATTTTAAAACTGCGTACGGACCTGCAACCGGAAGATCCCAAGGACCGGGACCTTTTCAGGGAGGCCTGGCACACCGCCCGGGCCCGTCACGGCACCGACATCACCTTCTACCTCCCGGGCATGATCAGATACGGAGGGCGGAGAGGGAGATACCCGGCCATATCCATCACCGGGACTGATTGCCGGCTTCAGTGCGAGCACTGCCGGGGAAAGCTGCTCGAGCCCATGATCCCCGCCGAGACCCCTGAGCTCTGGAGTGAAAAGGCAAGGAGGCTGTGGAGGCACGGGGCTCACGGGATTCTTGTCAGCGGGGGTTCCGATGAGGACGGCCGCCTGCCGTGGAAGCGTTTCGCTCCCGCAATGGGCCGCATCACCCGTGAGACCGGCCTTGTTTTGACAGCCCACGCCGGGTTTCCCCATGCGGAGGACTGCCGGATCCTGCGGGAAGCGGGCGTCCGGCAGGCATTGATCGATGTCATGGGAGACGATGACACGGCGCGCGAAATCTATCACCTGCCGTCAATCAGCCGGGTCATTGACTCCCTGGACGCCCTCTCGAAAAACGGTCCGCCCCTTGCGCCTCACATCGTGGCCGGTCTCCACTACGGCCGAATGCGGGCTGAGACAGAGGCGCTTAATATCCTCCGGGGATACGCCCTGGATTCCCTTGTAATCGTTATCCTTACCGCCCTTCCCGGAACACCCATGGCGACTGTCTCCCCCCCGGCGCCTCTGGATGCGGCACGTTTGATCGCCCGTGCCAGGATACTTCTGCCCGGCGTTCCACTCTCCCTCGGCTGCGAGAGACCTAGAGATCCAACCGGAAGGATCTTGGAGTCACTGGCCCTGCGCGCCGGCATCACCAGAATGGCGGTGTGGTCGGAGGAGGCCGTCATGGAGGCCCGTCAACTCGGGCTGACCCCCCGCTTCCAGGCTACCTGCTGTTCCCTCCCTTTCTCCGAGCGGTTTTCCGTCACGGATCATCAGACCCGGTAAAATCATTCTCCCTGAGAAAGGCCCCTATGGCCCTGTTCACAGAATCCGGGCTCTCCAGCATCACCATGTGCCCGGCCTCCGGCACTATCTGGAGTCGAGCCCCGTTGATATTGCTTGCGAGGAACTCGGAATAGGCGACAGGGGTGAGGCGGTCTTCCTCACCGCAGACAACGAGGGCGGGGATTTGGATTTCGTTTAACCGTTCTCGAACGTCAAACCGATCGCACGCCGTGAAGTCACCGTGCACAACACTCGGGGAACATCTCCTAAGTCCCCCCACCACCACTTCCCTGACATCAGGCGGCGCTTTCGGACCGAGGGCCGCCTGATCAATAGTATCCAGAAAGCCCTTGAAATCCTCCTTGAGCAGCCGGAATATTACAGGCGTCACTCCCAGCTTGGCCCCGGTGGCCACCAGCACCAGCCCGACCGGTCCGCCGTTCCCTTCGATCGCCATATCCAGGGCGATCGCTCCTCCCATGGAGTGGCCGGCAAGCACATAAGGCATCTGTCCTAGAACTTCCTGAATCGCTTCCCTGACCCATCCTGCGTACGCCCGTATTTCCGTCTCACCTCCACCTCCCGACCCGCCGTGCCCGGGAAGCTCTACACAACAGACGGCGGTTTCACTCCTGAACCGCAGATCCTGTGGAGCCCAGAGAGACGCGTCTCCGCCTGCGCCGTGAACAAAGACCAGGGCCGGGCTCACACCACCCGGCCTTCCACTCATTTGGATGTTAAGTCCTGTCCCACGAATCTTCACCTCCATGAATCTACTCCTTTCCCTCTGCAATCCCCATTTCCAGGAGCAGGCCCTTCAAACCTTGCTTCGTATTCAGAGAAGGGTCGTCAATGACCTTTTCCATCAAGGTGGATATAATCTCCCCCACCTTCGGGCCCGGGCCGAGTCCTGTGATCCCCATAATATCCCGCCCGTTCAGCCCCAGGTCCAGGGGCCGCAGGACCTGGGGGACTTCATGGACCTTCTTAATACGGGCCTGGAGCTCCTCCAGCATCCGCTCCTGATCCCCCGGCCGCCCGTGCGCCAGGATGTCGGCCTTTCGCAAGGAGAGAACCTGTCCGACCAGGTCCGGCCCAACCCGGCGGACAAAGCGGCGAACCGCGCCGTCCGACCAATGAGGGTCGTATATGATCATATGGTGCCGTATGAGCCGGGAGACCCGTGAAGTCATTTCCCTGTCCACCCGTAGTCTTTCCAGGATAGTCTCAGCCAGATCCGCGCTCGCCTCGGCATGGGAGGGAAACACCCAGCGGCCGTCCACTTTTCTTCGAACCCTGGGTTTGGCCACATCGTGGAGCAGGGCCGCCCATCTAAGGGTCGGGACAGGATCCACCCGGTCCACGGTCTCCATGGCATGCCGCAGGATCGTGTATCGGTGGTGCTCGTTCTGCCGCCTCAAGCGGCCCTCCTCCAGTTCGGGCAGTACTTGGTCCAAAAGACCCGTTCGCAACATGATCCTGAGGCCGTTGGACGGTTTTCCGGAAAGCAGAATTCCCGTAACCTCTTCCCTGATTCGTTCGGGCGCCGCCCTCAGGACGCTGCCCGCCGATGCTGTCACGGCTGCCAGCGTATCCTTTTCCAGCACAAAATCGAGAACGGCGGCAAATCGCACTGCTCTCAGCAGCCTGAGGGGATCCTCTGCAAACCTGTCTGCAGGGCGGCCCACCCCGCGCACCAGCCTCCTACCGATGTCCTTTCTGCCGCCTTGCGGATCAATGAATGCCTTATGAACCGGGTCATAGGCCATGGCATTAATGGTGAAATCCCGGTGGGCCAGATCCTGCTCGATGCTTGCGGGTTTGTTCCGGCCCCCTCGGAAAGGGGTGACATGGCAGGAGAGGTCTTCAATCACCAGTGTGACCGTATCGTGCTTGAGCCTGAAGGAGCGGACGTCATGGAACAGTCTTGGAATCTCATCCGCATCCGCACCCGTGGCAAGGTCCCAATCCAATATCGGCCTTTCCATGAAAGCGTCCCTTAAGGCTCCGCCCACCAACCAGGACTCGTAACCCGCCTCTGCCAAGCGATTCAAAACGGACAGGATGAAAGGTGGGATGCGGATATCCATTATTTCGTCAACCCTGTTCTTCTTGCTCCCGCGACTCAAAACACTCTCCCTTAACGTACGCAGCCCTGGCGATGAGGACCCTCGTTCATGCAGTTGACTCATGCCGAGTATACAGCCCGTAAAAAGCAGCCCGCAACGCCTCTTCTTTTTTTCTTAACCATTCCTCGTGGTCTTCGTGCCCTTCGTGGTGAAATAAATGGATTAGGAAGAACACTAGAGGTAAATCAGGTCCGGGCTCTCATGCACTGTTGAAATCCTTTACACAATTTCATATACTGCCTTGACATCCACATGGCAAAGGTGAAGAAATCCCTCCCGCGGGAAAATACGCTCGAGAAGGAAAGCAGAGAGAGGCGGATAGGGTACCATGACAGACGATTCCATCGAACACATTGTTGCAGAGAGGCTGGACCGGATCTTTGGAGACGACGATGAAGATGAAGGAATCCGGAAGCCGGCTGCAGAAACCGAAAAATCAGCCATCGACCCTGTAAGACAGGCCGCTCTGCAGCTGGAAAAGGGTGTATGGCCGGAGTCAATAGGACGCCTGACTTCCTCCATAAACTCCCTGCAGAGAATCCGATCCAACGACCCCCTGTTCCTTCCCCTACTGAAAATGATGTCCCTTCTAGCAGGGCACCTGCACCCGGGCCGCCCGGATTTAAACCGGGCCGTGCTGAAATCGTTACGATCCAACATAGCGTGCATGGAGTCTCTTGAGACCGGGCGGGCCCTGCCGGATGCTGAAAAACGGAAACTCGTCCAGAAGGAAATCGAATCATTCAAGGTGTTCCGCGATGCGGCCCTGACATCAAAACCGCCCGCACCTTTACAATCCCCGGCGGCACACACCCCACCCAAAGGTGAGGAAACAGCATCGCCCGTGCCTGAGCCGCCTTCAGTGGAGCCGGCGGCGAAGGCGGCTCCTTCACGGCCTACGCCGGAACCGCAGTATCGCGAAAAAGACAGCGCTTCTCCCGTCGTACAATCTCAGGAACTGGCGGCTTTGAGGGAAGAACTCTCCGCCCTCAGAATCAGCGTCGAAGGAATCATCAAGAACACGGAGGCTCAATCCACCTTCGGGACCGAACTTCGGGACACGATGTCTCAGATAGGAAAACAGGTTGGGGCACTGTCGTCCATGCCGGGTGCGATGCGGGTCCTCCTCAAGAAGGCCATGGAAAAACCACCCTCCAAGACGGAAGAACCCGCTGTAAAGCCTATCAATATAGAGGACGTTCGATCCTGTGTAAAAGAGGCAATGAAAGAGGGCCTCAATGCCGGCCTCAAGGATGTCCGCGAAATACCTTCCGGCTTGCGCGAGGTCCAAGAGGCCTTGTCAGTAGCCTTAAACGGGTTCGAAAAGAGGATCAACGAACTGAACGAGGAACTCCGGTCCGTGCAGGAAGGACTTCAAGCGATCCGCTCGGACGTAAACAATTTCCGAATCCAGGAACTCCCCGAGGAGGTCCCGGCGGAAGTCTCCGTTCAACCGGAAGAAGCGGAGCCTGAAACTGCAGCTGAAGAATATGAGCACGCGGAACCGATCGGGGAACCGGCCCAAATACCCGCAGATGATATACCTCCGGCCCGGCCGGGGTTACCCACCGGAGGCTATTTCCTCTTTTCCGCCGGCGGGAAGAAATACGCGGTTGACGAACAATATGTGGTCAAGGCCTCGGAAGCGGCAGCCGGTCTCCTTAAAAAGGCGCGTATCCGGGGCGGGCTGACCATCTCTGATTCGTCATCCGGTCTGTTCGGCACAAAGAAGGGAATAGAACCCCCCTGGCATTCCATGACCTCCGGAGAAATAAAACGAGCTGTGTTCCGCCTGGTTAGCCAAGACATACTGGACGGACTCGAGGACACAAGCGGCGAAGGGGTCCTCTATCTTGGTGCCGGAGACGAACGGATTTTACTTTTTACCGATCATCCGGCAGTAAAAATCACCCTGGAACAGGGAGATGAGGTACAGATGTCGGGAGCCGGCGACTCCCGGCCCGGCCCCGTGTGCGGTTCGATTCAGCGCTCGGGCGAACAAAGTGAGTTCTATCTGTTGGTTTCGCCTGAAAAGTTGGCGTGACCCGTTTTGCGGCGTACGTGCGCCCCCCCCCAAACCCCTTGACAAAACCGCTTGGAATGGGACATATGGTGTTCCTGATTACAGCGGGATTAGCGATCTACTCCAGAAGGGCTGTCAAAAACATCTCTACTAGAACCCCCTGTCTTTTGCGGGCCATCAAAGCCAAGCACCATGGATCCGCGCTCGAGGTCGGACGACATGAAGCTCCATGAATACCAGGCAAAGGAACTCTTTCGATCCTTAGAAATTCCGGTCCCCGAAGGGCGGCTGGCCGAATCGGCCGACCAGGCTATTGAGGCGGCCCGGGCCCTGAACGGACCGCCCTGGGTGATCAAGGCTCAGGTACACGCCGGAGGGCGCGGAAAAGGCGGCGGAGTGCGGGTCGTTCACACCATGGACGAGGTCGGGGATGCGGCCGGAGAAATCCTGGGGCGCCCCCTGGTAACGCCGCAGACAGGCCCCGAAGGCAGGCCCGTCCACCGCCTGCTCATTGAAGAAGGTGTGGAAATCGAACGGGAGTTTTATCTGGCCATGGTGGTCGACCGCGAGTCGGCGGTGCCGGTGGCGATTTTCAGCCAGGACGGCGGCATGGATATAGAGGAAGTGGCCGCCAGGACCCCTGAGCGAGTCCTGAAGCAATTCGTTGCCCCGGAGGCCGGGTGGATGCCGTTTTGCGCTCGAAACCTGGCATACGGCCTTGATCCCCTTCCATCTCCCGAGACGATGAAATCCCTCTCAACCATCATGGGACGGCTTTATCGGGCCTTTATGGAACTCGATTGTTCGCTGGCTGAGATCAACCCGCTGGTGGTGACCAGGTCGGGACACGTCCTTGCCGTGGATGCCAAGGTGAACATCGACGACAACGCCCTTTTCCGCCACAGGGATCTGGCCCAAATGGACGACCCGCTTGAAAAGGATCCCCTGGAACTAAAGGCCCAGGAGTTCAACCTGAATTACATCCGGCTCGATGGTGATATAGGGGCCATGGTCAACGGGGCCGGCCTGGCCATGGCCACCATGGATGTAATAAAGATGGCCGGAGCCGATCCCGCCAACTTCCTCGACGTCGGCGGCGGTGCCAGTGAGGAGATGATCAAACAAGGCTTCGAGATCATCCTGGAAGACCCGAAAGTCAAGGCGATCCTCATCAACATTTTCGGTGGCATCCTCCGTTGCGACGTCCTGGCCAGGGGAGTATTGGCTGCGGCTGAAAAGACAGCCATTGACGTTCCGCTCATTGTCAGACTCGAGGGCACTAACGTGGAGGAGGGCCGGCGCATTCTGGAAGCCTCAAATCTGGAGTTCCTGGTTGCAAAGGACGTCAGCGAGGCGGCCGACATGATTTCCCGCCGGATTTCCCAGGCCTAGAATCGGGTTCAAAACAAAGCGAATATGGAGCAGGCAGGTCATGAGCATTCTGGTTGACGAAAAATCACGAATAGTGGTCCAGGGAATCACCGGCAGGGAAGGCTCCTTTCATACGCAACAGATGCTTAAATACGGCACGACGGTTGCTGCGGGAGTGACTCCCGGAAAGGGAGGCAAAAGCATCGAGGGTGTACCCGTATTTGACAGCGTACGGCAAGCCGTGGACCGGGAAGGTGCAAATACCGCGTGCATATTCGTCCCACCTCCGTTCGCGGCGGACGCGGTTATGGAGGCGGCTTACGCAGGGATTTCAGTAACGGTCTGCATCACGGAAGGCATCCCCACCCTGGACATGGTCCGGGTCTCGAGCTTTTTGAAAAACCACCGTACGGTCCTTATCGGCCCCAACTGTCCCGGAATCATCTCCCCCGGAAAGACCAAGGTCGGCATCATGCCAGGGCCTATCCACCGGCCGGGGACCATAGGGGTGATTTCCCGAAGCGGCACCCTGACCTACGAAGTGGTGGACCAGCTTACCCGTGCCGGACTGGGGCAGTCCACGTGCATTGGGATCGGAGGCGACCCCATCGTGGGTACCTCATTCATTGATCATCTCGCAAGGTTCGAGCAGGACCCTGACACTGAGGCGGTGGTCCTTATCGGTGAGATCGGGGGCTCCGCAGAAGAGGAAGCCGCGCTATACATACAGAAATCCTTTACCAAGCCCGTGCTGGCCTTCATTGCGGGCCGTACCGCCCCCCCCGGCAAGAGGATGGGCCATGCAGGCGCCATAATATCAGGGGGTAAAGGCCGGGCCGAAGACAAGATCGAGGCCCTGGAGTCTGCAGGGATCAAAGTGGTTCGCGACCTGGGCGGCCTAGGTGGGATGGTCAGGGAAGTTGTAACCGCCTCTTGACTCGAAAGCACATACCTTGACTAGGTCGCATATTCGGTGCTATCCTGATATTTAAAGAGGTAACATGCCGGGTCCGTGAAACCTTTTTTGAGCGGGCACTGATCACCCAACTAAATCAGCAGGTTAAGTTGGCCGGCTACCCGCATCGTCTCTCCCTGGAACCCGTCCCCGAAAGCGATCTGACATGGACAATGTAGTCGATATCCAGGACCGGATCAGCCGGCGCCGGCAAGGGCGTCAGGTGAAGCAATACAGAGAGAAGATCCGGGCGCTCCAGAAAGTGCTTCAATGTGCCTCATGCCACTTCAAGTGTGCCATGTGCGGCCATCATCTCAACGAAGCTGTTGACGGTTCCGGCCTTGAACCGGGGCCTTTAGGTTATGTATTCTGTAAGAGCTGTAAGGGAGAGTTTGAAGACTTCCTTGCGATAACCAGCGGGGACAAGCATGCTGAGGTCTTCTGGCACAATAAGGCCTGGCTGGAGATGTGGTCGGCCTGGCTGGACTATCAGCAGGCGATTCATCAATTCATGCGCTCTCCCGAATTCAAGCTCCTGTTGTCGGAAATAGACAAATAGGACCCACGTAACGCGGAGGAAACCCATGTTTGGGATCGGCATGCCGGAATTAATCATCATTCTGATTATCATCTTGATCATTTTCGGTGCAGGAAAACTTCCTGAGATTGGAAGCGGCATCGGTAAAGGGATCAAAAACTTCAAAAAGGCTACAAACGAAAAAGAGGAAATTGATGCTCCGGCCAAAGAAGGGGATAATGAGAAAGATAAAAACAACCAATAGTTTTATAAAAAGGATGCATCATACCATTATTTTAAGTGGCGGCCATGTTGATCAGGGAGTTAAAAAGGGATGTCATCTTCAGGCATGTTGACGGGCTCGTCCAAGGGCCCTTCCTGGCTCCCAAAGCCCCCCTGCCCCTGTGACTGTGACTGCCTTCCGGGTGCCGGCCCCAGCATCTGCATATCACGGGCCACTATTTCCGTAGTATATCGCGTGTTTCCATCCTTGTCTTCCCACGACCTCGTCTGAAGGCGCCCTTCCACATACACCTGTTTCCCCTTGTGAAGGAACTCCCCACATATCTCACCCAAACGGCCGAAAGCAACCACGCGATGCCACTCTGTGCGGCTTTGCTTCTCCCCGGAATTGCGATCCTTCCATTCTTCCGAGGTTGCGATACTGAATGTGGCCACTGCCGTTCCGCTCGTGGTATAGCGGACCTCGGGGTCGCCCCCAAGATTTCCGATCAGGATCACTTTGTTTATACCAGCCATGGCAACCCCTCCTCCCGGAATTTAGAAGTTCAAAAAAAGATACTGAACAAGCATGGATCACGACGCACGTCCGGCACCTTAACACAAAGTAAAAAACGAAATCAAGTCGAATTCAGTCATAGACAAGTGGTGTTGAATTCTCTATTGACTGCCGGAGTTCAAAGAAGTAAGGTTCCGTTAATTCAGGAAAATGCTAGATTGAACTCGGCCGGACACTCCCTGAGGGGAATGACTGCCGACCGGAGGCGAATACATGGTCAAGGTGATCCCCCTAGGAGGACTCGGTGAAATCGGCCTCAACATGATGGCCCTGGAATCCGAGGACTCCGTGCTCGTAATCGACGCCGGGCTCATGTTTCCCGAGGAATACATGATGGGTGTGGACGTGGTGATCCCGGAGTTCGGGTACATCCGAGAGAACCGCGGGCGGCTTCGGGGCGTGATCCTGACCCACGGTCACGAGGACCACATCGGGGCCATGCCTTTCCTTCTACGCGAGTTCGCCGTTCCTGTGTTCGGCACGACATTCACCATCGCCCTTCTCCGTGAAAAACTCCGGGAACACCAGCTTCCGGAACCGCCGGATCTAAGAACCATCCTGCCCGGCGGTACCGCCGAGTTCGGGCCTTTTATCGTAGAATTCATCAGGGTGGACCACAGCATTGTAGACGGTGTCGGATTGGCCCTTCACACACCCGAGGGTATCATCATCCACTCAGGAGACTTCAAGGTGGACCACACTCCTGTGGATGGAATCGTGACCGACCTTCAGCGTTTCGCGCATTTCGGCAGCCTGGGCGTGCTCGCCCTGCTCTCTGATTCCACCAATGCGGAAAAGGAAGGATTCACCCTTAGCGAGCGGGACGTTCGCCGAACCCTGGAAGAAATTTTCCGTTCAGCACCCGGGAGAATCATAACTGCGGTTTTCGCTTCCAACATCACCCGGATTCAGCATTTGGCTGATCTGGCTCTTCAGGGGGGACGAAAGCTGCACTTCAGCGGCAAGAGTATGCGATCGAACGTGCGCATCGCCAGAGAGCTCGGAATCATAAGGATCCCGGACGAGGAACTGATCGAAGAACGTCAAATATCGCAGTTTTCCGATTCTGAAATCGCCATTATAACAACTGGAAGCCAGGGGGAGCCCATGTCCTCCCTGACGCGAATGGCACAGAACCGGCATAAAAATATAAAAATTAAGCCTGGAGATACTGTAATTCTCTCTTCCAGGTTCATTCCGGGCAATGAAAAGGCTATTAATGCCATTATAAACAGCCTGTATCGAATGGGCGCCGAGGTCGCCTACGAAAAGGTGTCGGATATTCATACTTCGGGGCATGCGTACCGTGAAGAACTCAAACTGATGCTGAACCTTGTACGGCCCAGGTATTTCATTCCCATTCACGGCGAATACCGGCACCTGGTCAAGCACGCGGCACTTGCCGAAGAGGTGGGCATCTCCAGGGAGAATATCATACTTGCTGAAAACGGAGACACCCTCCACTTCGAAAACGGGCGGGCCTTTCTGGGAGAAAGAATTGCCACGGGCCGCGTTCTCGTGGACGGCAAGGGCGTGGGTGACGTCGGCGAAGTGGTCCTTCGGGACCGGCGCCGGCTTTCCGGGGACGGTGTGGTGATCGCGCTCATGGCCGTTGACGAGCAGACCGGAGAGGTGGTGTACGGACCGGATATCGTGTCGAGGGGATTCATCTTCGAAGACAGAAACCCCGCCATCCTCGAGGATGCCAAGTGCATCGTGCTCGAGGTCCTGGACGAGATCGAACGTCCCTTGAGGATCGATTGGACTGACATAGCCCCCGAAATCAAAAAAGAGCTGAAACGGTTTTTCTACAGCGTATTGGGACGAAGCCCACTCATACTTACAATTATAATTCCGGTCTGAAAACTAAGCTTAACTATAAACCGGAAGCGACGTAATCAGCCGAACCCGAACATGAGGGAATTACGTGACCAGGAGAGTAAAGGCCAAACCATCGCCCATTCGAAAAGAAATCCGAGGGATCCTCTTCCTGCTTGCGGCCCTGGTCCTGGGCGTGAGCCTCTTCTCCTACCATCCAGGCGATTCCCTTGCATGGGATCCAGGGACAGGGATCAATGAGGTGCGCAACCTCTTCGGCCCCATGGGCGCCCACCTCTCGGGCGGTCTGTTCTTTGCTCTGGGCTTTTCTTCTCTCTGGCTCGTGGCTGTATTCACGGCCGCCGCGCTGTTTTCTTTCCTCGACCGCCCCATGCCGTCACCGGCCTTGAACGGGGCCGCCGTCTTCTTCCTTCTAATATCCTTTTCGGGCCTTCTCGCCCTCCAGTTCCCTGAATCCGTTTACTTCCGCCAGGGCCATGTCCTCTGCGGGGGCATAGTGGGCCTTCATGTAGCCGGCGTAATGAAAAGTTACCTCAACGGCTTTGGGGCTAATGTCCTTTTAGGTGCGATCTTTCTTATCGCCCTCATGATCACCACGCGCCTCTCTTTTGGTCGCCTGTTCTCCCGAATCTACTCCTGGGTCGCGGCCCTGGGTCGCAAATTGAGGGAGTGTGTGGAAAAGCGAAAAGAGCGGAAAAGGAAAAATCGAGTGCGGGCCGCAAACCTGAAAAAGCAGGAATCCAAGCCCAAGCGCAGGCCCACCATCGTACCTCCCCCGGAGGAGCCTCCAAAGACCCCGGAGCAGGAATCCTTCTCCTTCATGAGGTCCGCGGAAAACTTCTCCCTCCCCTCCCTGGACCTCCTGGACGATCCTCCTGAAAGGCCGAAGGGAGATGTCGCAAAGGAAAGCCTGGAAATGAACGCCCGGCTCCTGGAAAAAAAGCTCTTTGACTTCAACGTTGAAGGGGAAGTGGTGGAGATCCTTCCGGGGCCGGTGGTCACCATGTATGAGTTCAAACCGGCGCCCGGGATCAAGATCAGCAAGGTAGCCGGCCTGGCGGACGACCTGGCCCTGGTCCTTAGGGCCTCGGGAGTGCGCATCGTGGCCCCCATACCCGGAAAGGCGGCCATCGGCATCGAAATCCCCAACAACAAACGGGAACCGGTCTTTCTCAAGGAGATCCTCGCATCCTCCGCCTTCAAGGCATCCACACACCGCATGACCGTAGCTCTGGGCAAGGATATCACCGGAGCGCCGGTGGTCGTGGATCTCAACCGCATGCCGCACCTGCTCGTGGCCGGGGCCACGGGAACGGGAAAAAGCGTATGCCTCAATGCCATGATCAACAGCCTGCTGTTCAAGGCATCGCCCGATATGATCCGCTTCCTCATGATCGACCCCAAGCGTATTGAACTCTCCATCTACCAGGATATCCCCCACCTGCTCCACCCCGTTGTCACCCAGCCCGCCGAAGCCACCAAGGCCCTGCGCTGGGCCGTAGAGGAGATGGAGTACAGATACGGCCTGCTCTCAGACCGGGGTGTGCGCAACATAGAAGCCTACAACCGAAAGGCCCTGAAGGAGAAGCATCCCCCTGAGAAACACGACGGGACCGCTTTCACTCCGCTCCCTTACATCGTCATCGTAATCGACGAACTGGCCGACCTGATGATGATATCTTCCAGGGAAGTCGAGGACGCAATCCTTCGCCTCGCTCAGATGGCCCGAGCCGCCGGCATTCACCTGATCATCGCCACCCAGCGCCCCTCTGTGGACGTGCTTACAGGCATCATCAAAGCCAACCTGCCCACGCGCATATCTTTTCAGGTCTCGTCCAAGGTGGACTCCCGTACCATCCTGGACGCCATCGGGGCCGAACACCTTCTGGGCGAAGGCGACATGTTGTACATGCCGCCCGGCGTCGGCCGCCTGACGCGGATTCACGGTGCCTACATTTCGGAAAACGAAGTGAAACGCGTAACCGATTTTCTGAAGGAACAGATGAAACCCGAATACGACCCTGCTATACTCGAAAAGGTTGCCCGCTCCGACGACCCCGGCGAAGAGGACCTGGACCTGGACGAGAAATATGAAGAGGCCGTGGAACTGGTAATGAAGAGCGGCCAGGCATCTATTTCAGGTCTTCAAAGAAAGCTCCGCGTGGGATACAACCGGGCCGCCAGGATGATCGAAGCCATGGAGAAACAGGGCGTGGTCGGCCCGTCCGACGGCGTGCGGCCGCGGGAAGTCTATGGCCGAAGGGAGGATTCATGATTAGAGAAACAGGCATGGGATCAGCCGGTTTAAAGATGCTGTTGATCCTGACGGCCCTTTTCTGCCTTGGACAGGGCTCGTCCTCGGCTGGCGGCGATCCCTGGCAAGAGGCGGTTGACTGCCTTCGTTCAGAGTTGGGTGGCCTGCACGGCCTCAGCGTATCCTACGAACGGCTTATCTTCACCTCCTCGACAATCCTTCTGGGAGGGGGCGAAGGAGAAGACCCGGCCAAGGGCCGCATGCATTTCAAGCCGCCCCACTTTTTGAAGATCGCGCAGGAGGACCCCCGGGAAGAGACCGTCGTTGCAGACGGCGAGACCCTCTGGTGGTACATTCCCGGGGAAAGCCGGGTTTACCGGTACCACGCCGAGACCATGGGGCAGGAACTCAGGGCCCTGACGGACGTGTTCAGGGGGCTCAGTGATGTGGAAGAGAGCTTCGATGTAATCTGGGAGGGTCACACCGACAAAGGGGACCGGCGGATCCGCCTGGTCCCGAACCCTCCCTGGTCCCAAACGGATTTCATCGTCCTGGAAATCACCATGGGCTGCAGCTTGAGGGTCGTGGAGATACACAACGCGGTGGGAAACATTACGCGATTCGAACTCGATTCAGTGGAAGAACGCGAGGCATTCGAAGAGGGGTTTTTCTCATTCACGGTCCCTGAAGGGGTGCGCGTGATCGACGAAACGCATTAATCTCTCCATCATCAATGTTCCCTCAACACACCCGCGAGCACATGGCCCGCACGCATGAGGCTTCTAAGGCTGTCCGCCGGAAGAACGTGGTGGATGGAAGGAAGCGCCGCCCTCATGCCGCCGCACAGGGACTGGACGTCCGGGTCCCCTGCCAGAGGATTCAGCCATATCACCCGGCGGGCCTTCTCCCTTATGGCGGCCATTTCGCTGCGAAGCATATCCTTGGATCCCAGGTCCCACCCGTCGCTCAGGATCACCACCACGGTCTTTCTTGTAAGCAATCGGTCCCCGTATTCCCGGTTGAACTGCCTCAGGGAATACCCGATACGCGTCCCCCCTGACCAATCCGGCGTAATCTCGCACAGGTGGTCGAGGGCATCATCCACGGAGTGCCTTTTCAACAAGGGGGAGAGGTATGTCAGGCTCGTTGAGAAAACAAAGACCTCGGCCCTGACACCGCTTGCCTTAATGCCCAGCAAAAATGGCATTACAAAACGAGCATGGCGGTCCATGGAGCCGCTGACGTCCGCCAGCACCAACAGCTTTCTGAGCCGTTTCCTCCTTTTCTTGTGGTACAGCCTCATGGGAAGCCCTTCCGCCTTCAGGCTTTCCTTGAAGGTTCGCCTGAAATCCATGTCCTTTGATTTACGGGACGCTTTTTTCCGTCGAGAGGCGGCGAAACGAAACGGAGTGATCATGTTTCGCAAGGCTAGGCGTGCGAAACGGATGTCCTCCGGGCCGAGCCTGTCGAAAGTCTTGGCCTCGAAAGAAGGCACAGGGCTGTAAGCGGCCCCTTCCAGCCACTCCTTCTTACAGGCTGGGTCGTCGCACAGGTCTTCACCGGTCGGGCAGGTCTCCAGGCGGGTCTGCTGAAACGATTCTTCAGGGAGGAGGGTTTCTGCATTCCTCTCAGAGGGGTTTCCCGCGGCCGGTCCATTTTCAGGACCGTTGAGCCAGAATTCCCGAAAAAGCCCGTCAAAAAGCCGCCACTCAAGGTCGGAATGGACCATGTTCGCCCGCAGGGCATAGTATATATTTCTCGGGCCGGCCGGCCCAAGGGCCTCGAAAGACCTGAGCGCTTCGGGCACGGATGAGGGAAACACCCTGAAACCGTGTTGCTTCAGAAAACCGGAGAACCGGATAATACGGTGAACCAACCCGTCTTCACCGGCCTTGATTTGCCCGCAAACCCCCGTCAATCCGATCCTCCTTCACCCAGATATCTGGCCCTGGCCGCGGGATCAACCCATACCTCATCGCGAAACCGGCGTATGTCTTCCTGATACTTGAGAATGCAGCCCAGGGTCTCCTCGACTAGCGAGGGATCCAGGCGGGAGCGTTCCATTGCGATTAGAGCGGTACCCCAGTCCAGGGTCTCTGAGACACCGGGCCTCTTCAGAAAGTCCACCTGCCTCAGTTGCTGCATGAATCCGGTGATCTGCACGGCAAGCCTTTCCTCTATCGCCGGAAGCCGGATTCTCAGGATGCTGTATTCCTTATCGAATGAAGGATAATCAATCCAGTGGTAAAGGCATCTGCGCTTGAGGGCGTCATGTACATCCCGTGTCCGGTTGGACGTGACGACCACCATGGGACGTTCCTGCGCCTTCAGGGTCCCGATCTCCGGAATGGTTATTTGAAAGTCGGCCAGGACTTCCAGGAGAAAGGCCTCGAACTCCTCGTCCGCCCGATCGATTTCATCAATGAGCAGGATGGGAGGACGGCCGTTTTCAGGGGTTATCGCCTCCAACAGGGGGCGCCGGATCAGGAACTCGGGGCCGTAGATCATGGACTCGATGTCCTTCCGGCCCCGCCCTTCACGTTCGGTCATTCTTATGTGAAGTAGTTGCTTGGGATAATTCCATTCATAGAGGGCCGCGGCCGAGTCCAGGCCCTCATAACACTGCAGGCGAATCAGTTTTGTCCTGAACAACCGCGACATGACCAAGGCGATTTCAGTTTTGCCCACGCCTGGCTCTCCTTCCAGGAATAAAGGCTTACCGAGCCTGTTAGAAAGAAAAATCACAGTCGCCAGAGGCCGGTCAGCTATGTAGCGCCCTGAGTTCATGGCCTCCATCACCTGGTCCACAGTCATAAAACTCTGTTTCAAATCCATGGCTTGTCCTTGAGTCCCGTTATTGTTCGGAGCGGGCCGCAGTTATGTCATTTTTTCTTGAACAAGGCCTCGAGCGCCTCCATGGCATCCCCCCGCTTTATGCCGTATCCACGATTGGCAACCTTGGCACCACGAGGAAGGAAAAAATCACAGAAATTGGCGCGTTCCTTGTCTCGAATCCGCTCGGCACTCACTTCTTTGCAGTCGTTGTAGGCGCGAGGGTCATAAAATTTGCACTGCCTGCAGCAACGCAAATCACGACCGCATTTCGGACACACGGCACTCCGGCTCACAACGCCGTCCAGCTTAATCCTGGAACCACAGAAGGCGCAGTTCATGGTACTAGGTTCCTCCTTTTTCGGATGGGGCGTCTGTCATGCGACAGACGGGTAGGGGCCCGGGAAGGCTTTACAATCCGGTGGCCTCTTCATACAATGGGATATGAAAACATTCAAACCGATGTTGCCCGCAAAGAACGCACCGGGGTTCTCGTTGAACAGGGCATTTTCAACAAACAGCCGCAGCACGCCGTGACCAGGAGTATGCGCCGTGAAAAAAAGGGGGCGCCCTCCCTATACGCTGATCGATCACACGTCGGATATGCGCGTTCGCATACTCGGAAACGACCGGAAAGAGTTGTTCAGGAACGCGGCCCTCGCCATGACTGACCTCCTTGTGTCGCCCGGCCGTCACGGAGAGCCGGCTTCCGTTCCCCTCTGCGTAACCGGAGCCGATCCGGTAGACCTCCTGGTCAGGTGGATGGGGGAAATCCTGTATCTGTTCGAGGGCGACTCCCGCATAGTCGCGGACGTGCACATCCGGAACCTGACATCCCATTGCATCGATGCCGTAGCCCGCGCCTTCACGTTCGACCCTAAAAGGGACGAGCACTTGAACGAGATCAAGGCCGTCACTTATCATCAGGCGGGCATCACTGAAAAGGACGGGCAATGGGAGGCCATTGTAATCCTCGACGTCTGAGACCGGACGCAGGCGGCACCGGCCGTCTCGATTTACGGTCGGCCTGATTTGTGGAACAACGACATGCATATCCATCTCGATAAACTGGATGACTATCGTTGGGAAATCCCTCGAACCGGAGACATGCGGGTCCCCGGCCTTGTGTTTTCCAGCCCCAGCCTGATCGACTACCTTCGAAAGGACCAGAGCCTGCAACAGGTGGCCAACGTCGCGTGTCTTCCGGGCATCGTGGGCCGATCCCTCGCCATGCCGGACATCCACTGGGGTTACGGGTTCCCCATCGGCGGTGTGGCGGCCTTCGGCCCGGACGACGGCATCGTCTCCCCCGGAGGCGTCGGGTACGACATCAACTGCGGTTGCCGTCTCATGACCACGTCTGTCAACGCAAGCGATATCCGTCCTCGTATCCGCGAACTTGTCGCAGCCCTGTTCAAAAACGTGCCGGTGGGCGTGGGTTCCACGGGCCCCGTGCACCTCGGGCCGGGAGAAGAAGCCGCGGTCGCCGTCCAGGGGGCCGCATGGGCGGTCAAGAACGGATTCGGTGGAAAAAGAGACCTCGAGTTCACCGAAGACGGCGGTATCATGCCGGACGCTGATCCCGATGCACTCAGTGACCGTGCCGTGAAACGAGGCAGGGATCAACTGGGCAGCCTGGGCTCGGGGAATCACTTTCTGGAACTCCAGGTTGTTGACGAAGTCTTCAACCGGAATATTGCACGCACATTCGGTCTTCATGAGGGTCGGCTTGCCGTTCTGCTTCACTCGGGATCAAGGGGTTTCGGGCACCAGATCTGCGATGATTTCCTAAAGGAAATGACGAGCAGGGTCTCATCCTTCGGCATAGAACTGCCCGATCGCCAGCTTGCATGCGCCCCACTCAATTCCGGTCTGGCCAAGCGGTACCTGGCCGCTATGGCCTGCGCCGCAAACTATGCTTGGGCCAACCGCCAAATCCTGATGCACCTGGCCGGGGAGGCAATCCAGTCCTGCCTGGGAATAACACCGAAAGACCTGGGGATGACTTTGCTGTACGACATATGCCACAACATTGCAAAAATGGAGATTCATAACCTAAACGGGCGGCCCACTTCGCTTTGCGTTCATAGGAAAGGAGCCACTCGCGCACTGCCCCCGGGTCATACCGGCCTGCCTTCCCGTTACCGGGAGTCGGGCCAGCCCGTCCTGATCCCGGGCGACATGGGTACCTTCTCATATGTCCTTGCGGGCGCCCCCGGTGCAATGGCCGAGAGCTTCGCCTCCACCTGCCACGGCGCAGGTAGGGTGCTGAGCCGGGGGCAGGCCGTCAAGGCCGCCAAGGGACGGTCGATACACCGCGAACTGGAAGACAAAGGGATCTTTGTTCAATCCAGGGGCAAAAAAACCATTAAAGAGGAGATGCCCGAAGCGTATAAAGACGTTTCCCTGGTCGTTGATGCGGTTCACCAGGCAGGCCTTGCACACATGGTAGCACGGCTGAGACCGCTCGGCGTAGTCAAGGGATGACCCCTGACAGGCAACCCTGCAACGCGCTGCGGCCGAGTGTGCAGTAAACACCAATATAACAGGGTCCCGGTTTGCGGTCAATCTAAAACGCTTTGTCGACCCTCACTCAACCCGCCTGAACGCAACGGCGGTGTATTGCAAGGAGCACAGATTTGTCCACCGGCGCAAAAGCCGCTTCGATAGTCCTTGCAGCTGGCAAGGGAAGCCGAATGACAGGGTTCAACGGAAACAAGGCCCTTTTACCACTTATCCCGGGCTCGACACCATACCAGGGATACCGGCCCATGCTGCTCCACATTCTGGAACAACTCCCAGGCGGCCCCAAGGCCCTGGTGGTCCATCACCGGAAAGAGGAAATACTGCAGGCGACTAAAAACCTGGGCGTATCCTACTGTGATCAGCCCGTTACCAACGGCACCGGCGGAGCGCTTCTCGCAGCGCGGCCTTTCATTGAGAATGTAAAGGAGGGGGGCATCATCATCACCATGGGAGATGTGCCCTTAGTCACCCGTGAAACATATGACTCCCTGCTATACAGCCTCAAAAAGCATCCCTTTGTAGTCCTTGGCTTCATGCCCGAGGACAAGAAAAGATACGGTCTTCTTGACACAGAGGGGTCTTTTGTAAAGCAGATCGTCGAGTGGACATATTGGCAACGCTTTTCACCTTCGAAACAGGAGGGTCTTCGAATTTGTAACGCCGGCATATATGCGGCACGAGGAGAGATACTGCGTAGTTATCTTCACCGCCTCGAAGAGCGTCCCCATATTGTGATAAAGGAAAGAGAAGGCCGGCCCGGCGAGATCAAGGAGTACTTCATCACGGACCTCGTTGAGCTCCTTTTGCAGGACGGCCTGAAGACCGGTTTCATTCTCGCGCGGGACGAAAAAGAAGTCATGGGGGTGGACGATCCAGCCGCATTGAGAGCGGTTCAGGCGCTCTTCAGGCTCCGCTTTCCCCCGTAATCATTCCGGAGGGCATCCTACGCGCCCTGTTATGGATTACGCACTCCGCTTGAGCGGGACTACTTTCTGCGACCTACCGGTCCTTTGCGAACCCTCCGCCATTGCCTCGCTCCCGTCTCCTCCTTCCCGTTCCTGAACGTCCAACAGCACCTGTCTGGGCATTCTATCCACGATCACCGGGAGTTGATCCGGGCGGATACCAAGCCTTTCAAGTCTCGGGGCGAGCGCTTTTGTTCCAATCCTTTCCAGCTCGTGCCCCGCCATGAAACGGGACATGAGCAGATCCGCCAGGTAGACATGGTGGGTGAGATCCGGGTTCACCGCGGAATTTTCAGGCTGGTGATGATGCCGTATGGCATCGGCCAGGCTTTCGGAAAGGGCCCACTGCTTGGCAAGAAGACCTCCGACCGCATCATGGGACATCCCGAACGTCTCTTTCTCCACATCTATCAGGCTCACGCCGTTTGTTTGTGTTCGACGATAGAAAAGCGGTGCCACAGGGGAGATGTACTGGTCCAGGACCACTTTCCCGATGTCGTGCAGAAGTCCGGCGGTATAGGCGATATCCGGAGGAACACGTCCGGTAAAATTGGCCAGGCCCTCCGCTGTCATGGCCGTCCCAATGGCGTGCTTGAACAGCCCCCCCTTGCAGATGGAATATCCCACATCCCTCTCAGGGAAGAAATCGTCAAGGGCGGCGGTCAGGATGAATTGCATCAGCCTTTTTTCTCCGATCATTACCAGGGCTCTGTCGATGGCGTCCGTTTTTATACCGAACCTGGCGGAATTACACAGCCGGATAACCTTGGCGCTTATTACCTGATCTCTGCGGGTCTCCTCCGCCACCTCCTCCATGTCATAACTTTGATGCCTGATCATTCGAATAATCTTGAGCGCGATCTGGGGAATAGGAGAGACCGCCCTTAAGGATTTCTGGAGCAGCGGGAGAGAAAGAGGAACGAATTCCTTGGGAGTATCATCCACCCGATCCGGAGCGAACGGGGCGATACGGCACTGAAAAGTGTCAAGGTTCAGGCCCAGCCTGCAGGTGAAAAACCCTCCGGTTTCCTGTGTCCTTATGGGAACGCCTTTCCTTTTGAGGACCTTTTCCACCACGTCCGTGGTACGCCCGCCGATATCAAGTTCGAGATCGGACTCGGAAAGGACTCCCACGAGCGCCCCGCCGGCCACCACCGCCTCCATACGCCCGGGAGAGGCGCCTGCCAGTTCGAGAGAGTCAAGAAACAGGGGAAGGCCGGTAGCCGCATAAGTCTCGGGCCTCCAGAAGCAATCCATCCCCGTCGGTTCAGGCAGCAGAAAATGTGCAAGCCCTCCCACTTCAGCTTGCCGGTCATAGACCGCGACACCCACACAGGAACCCAGGTAAGCCTCCAGGATCTCTTTTCTCCGGGGGGCCACCGCAAAACTCCCGGAGGCCACGGAACTTGTGGGGTAACGGTATCCCATGGGAAACCCTTTCATGCCGAACGAGTCATTACGCTGTTTGTACTAAGCAGGATTTTCTACATTACTGTAACAAATCATGCCAGGAATTCCACCACTGGCTCCTTCGCGTCCTTCGTGGTGAAACAGAGTTTTCTCTCTCCTTCAGTGTTATCGGCTCATAAGCCCAAAAACTTAACAGGAAACGGCTTGTAAGGCTTCAGCCGATCAGACCCGGGGGGCGGGCCGCCAGCCGCAGGGCGGAGGGGACCACCTCCGCCGATAAAGGCAGACTGCCCGGCTGCTCTCCATCCATGTCTAGAAGGACCCGTTCAGGAGACCATGCCTCGATGTACCTTCCCACAAAGGAACGGATCTTGGGATGGCTCATCAGTGTTCCGTTGTAAAGCTTGGGCAGGTTGATAAACACTTCCCACAATGCGAGGTCTTCGATCGCCGTGACGTGAAACAGGCCGTCATCCGGCCTGGCTTCCGGTGCAACCCACATCCCTCCTCCATGGTACTGCCCGTTGGCCACTGCGATATTCCAGGCCATCGTCTCAAACACAGGCCCATTGTCCAGCCGGAAACCTATCCTCTTCTTGCGAAAGAGGATAATGGAGACCAGTGTGGCTCGAATGAAGGTGAGAAAACCTCCCAGGGCCTTTGCCCCCCGGTTGACCCGCGCATCCACCTCCCCTCCAAGGCCGAAGCTGATCATGTTGTGAAAAAATCGCTGTTCCGTGGCCCCTTCCCTTCCGCGAAATACAATTCTTCCGGCATCGACCGTTCGGGTCCCCCCGCTCGCAATCACCTCCACGGCCCGTCCCGGATCGGTTGGAAGGCCCATGGTCCTGGAAAAATCGCATCCCGTCCCGCAGGGAATGTACCCCAGAACCATCTTTCCGTACCCGCGGGAATCGGAGAGGAGTCCATTTACGATCTCGTTCAGTGTCCCGTCTCCGCCCACGCAAACTACGAGGTCAAATCCGTTCCGGGCCGCCTCGGCGGCAAGCCGGGTCGCGTCTCCCGGTCCCTTAGTGACCTCTGCCTCATAAAACCCCATCAAACGGGCAGCCAAGCCCTGGATCCTGCGCCACTTCTTTGCCGCACTCCCCGCGCCCGCGTTGGGGTTGACAATAAACGCCGTCTTTTTAAATGGATTCAGGGCCCTATTCCCATGCCCGCCCACAAAGCGCGATGATGGCGAACGCCTTGACGGCCGCATGTGTGGCTTAAAGTTATTCCATACCATGGACGGCCATTCAGTAACCGGCCCCGGCAAGGACGGTAACCACCAAGCGGTCATGATTTGTTACAGTACTTATGGAAAAACCTGCTAAGGGTGGTTGAAAAGGCCTGCTGTAAACCGACCGCACTCTCGCCTCATTATGCAGCAGTCCTTCAGGACTCATTCAGAAGGACAGCCCGTCGCTCCCGGCAAGGTCTAGTTCCGATCCGAGGGAGACGAACTGACACCCTCAACCGTAAATTCGCTTATGTCTTCGGGCAGGTCCTCAAATACAACCATGAAAGGCACTTTACCGCCGGCAGGAACTGCAACGTTTTGCTCTTCCCCTCCTCCGCGCCGGTTAAAGCGCTCCTCCAGAAACTCCATGGGCCTGCCTACCAATTCTCCCTGGGTGAAGGAGTTCCCCGCATACACGGTCCGGGACCTTACGCTTCTGCCCTGCCCGTCCAGAATGGAGGCCTTTAGACTGATGAAACTCCGGGGCCCTGAGTAGTTGTTCACGATGGCCCCTCTTATTACGAAACGCTGCTTTCCTTCCTCGCTGAGTACAAACGATCCCTTGACCCCTTCAAACGAAAGCCTTTTCACGCCCGGATCCGCCTGTGATGTTTCCGCCCGCTGCTTCATGAAGGGAATGACATCATAAATCCGTCCCGGGGCAAGGTAATGGAGAGCTGCATAGCCGGCTCCAATCAGGAGAAGGAGCCCCAGCAGCAAGGGTAAAAAGATAGACCGGGGATTTCGTATTGCGGCCGGGGCCGGTTCCGTGTCCGCCTCCTTAGCATCGGCATCCTCCCCGGTGATCTCCTCTTCGACTCTGTAAGCCCTGTCAAAGGCCTCCTCCATGCCAGCCTGCGTATCGTCCAAGCCGGAAATGTCATCAGAGGAAAAGGCCTCTATCTTTTCCAGGTCCCCTGAATACTCAACTTCTTGGACCAAGTCCTCTTCAATAGCCAGGGCAAACCCGTCATCCAACTCATCAAGGGACTCTCCCGAATCAACCGCCGGGGAGGAGGTTTCCGGGGTTTCACCTTCAGCAGGGGCCTCATCCAGGTCTGGAGGTGAGTCCAGAATCACAGTCTCTTCAGGAGCTTCCTGCTCGGGCCGGAGGGCCTCCTCATCTAATGATTTCTCTTCGGGAGGGTAAACCAGAAAGACACTCCGGCAAAGGGAACAGCGGACCTTGGAACCCTCCTCCTTCAATAGGGATTCGTCGAGCTTGAACCTGGAGTGACACTCCTCACACTGAACGATCATGGAGGGCCTCCTGTTTGAGATGTCCTTCAGTCAAGCGAATAGATGTCCGGCAGGTTACGATACCGCTCATTGCAGTCCAGACCATACCCCACGAGAAAGCCCTTTTCCACACGGAATCCGGAATAGTCGATCGAGACTTCCTCTTCCCGGCGCTCCCGCTTGTCGATCAGCACACATACGTGGATGGAATCCGGCCCTTTCTCCCCCACCTGTCTCAAAATACGTTTCAAGGTAAGCCCGGTATCAATTATATCCTCAACGACAATAACGGGCTCTCCGGCGATGTCTATCTCTATGTCCTTGGTAAACCTAATCTCCCCGCTCGAAACCTTATCCGATCCGTAGCTGGCGGCTCTGACAAAGTCGATACGGCACGGAATCGTCAACTCACGAACCAGGTCCCCGAAGAAAAAGACAGCACCGTTTAATATCCCTATAAAGACAGGTTCCTTGCCTGCAAACTGCTTGGAGATGGTATTTGCAATCTCCCTTACCCGTTCTCTGATACGATCCCGGGTGAACACGAGAGTCTTTGTCTCTGATGCCTGCTCCATGATGCCCAGTCGTATTCCCGCACAGGGAAAAAAGGTCAGCCCATTGCCGCTTCTTTCGTAGAAAGAAAGGGTAAGGGTTCTTGCTTCCTGAAGGCCAGGGCCTGGCAGGAGGCAATGAGGTTCCCCTGATCGTCTCTAACCTGAATGGAGTATGTCCCTGTTTTGCGGCTTTTGTGGATTTCTCTGGATTCAGCACGAAGAGTGGCCTGTGGTGCCGGTGGCATGTGATACGTCATGCTGACATTCAGGGCCACGGCAACAGTGCCGTGGGAGTTGCATGAGACCTGAAAGGCCTCGTCCACAAGGGAAAAAACCGCCCCGCCGTGGGTCGTTCCCAAGATGTTTTCGCAATCTTCCCCGGGCGTCATTTCCACAACTGCGCGGCCCGGCTCGACTGCTATGAGGCGGATTCCAAGCTTCCGCGCGTATGGCTCCTCCTCAACCTTCCGGAAAAATTCTTCAGTAGTTCCCCTGTCCATAAAGGTCTTACTCCTAAAGGCTTTTCGAGAGTCCCGATCTTTCTACCAGACCTGCGTCTTCAGATCAACCTGAAAGCCGGACGGGAAAGATTATCGGCTGCTAAAAAAGCATAAGACACAGGGTGCGATTCGCTGCAACGGTTAGGGAAGGAGCCACTCAGCAAGAGAACAATGTTTTTCCTTTCAACGACCTTCGAGCACTTCATCCACCCGGCAGCCCTTCTCCGGAACGGGCGGGAAATAGATGGTGAACGTGGTTCCCCCTGAATCCGGACAGTCGGCATCCTCGCTGCACGCAGGGCAGTCGGCCGTGTCGCCCGGGCAGACATCCGTATCGCCTGAGATATGGGGGCAGCGGGCTGAGCTCATTTCGATCCTGAAGTGGTATTGTTCGGAAAAAATTTTCATTCGCAGCAGATCAGCCCCCTTCCCCCCCGCATTGAAGTCAAAAGGTCTCTTGGAGGAGTAGTCCATGGTCTCCTGCGTGGAAAAAAATCCCTCGAATATCCGCCGCTGATTCTCTTCGGTAATGCCGACGCCGTAATCCTGCACCACCAGTTCACAACCATCGCCTTTCCCTCGCACTGATATCAAAATCTTTCCTCCGTCCGGCGTGTTTTCCACGGCATTTCTGACCAGGCCGTCCACGACCTTGCGAAGCACTTCACCTGGCAGGCAGATAACCGAAGATTTCTCCAGCCGGCGTTCAATAGTCACCCTCCGGTGTGAGAACTGTGAAGCCAGTTGATCCAGACGGTCCTCCACGAAGCGATTCAATTCGATCTCCTGCAGGGACGTCTCCTTTGGATGGTACACCTCCTCGATCCGCTTCCTCAAACGCTCAACTATCTCTCCCTCACCGACTTCTTCGGCCACCAGCACTTCCAACTCGTCAGCACACTGGTCCAGCATAGAAGACAACAAGGTGTGTGTCCTGTAATCCGCGCCCCTCATGATGTCTTCCACCTGGTACTGTATCTCGAGGAGCCGCTGAAGGTTTCGCAGTGCACGATCGATAGTGGGTTTCCATTGTTCTTCCGGAAGGCCGGAAAGACGCTTCGACAGGATGTTCATCGATGCCGAAAGCACGGAAAGAGGTGTTTTGAGCTCATGAGACAGGTGGTTGATCACTCGGTCTTTGGCCCGGTTCAGGCTGATAACTTCACGGTAGGCCTCTTTGAGCTCATCTGAAAAGCGGGCGTTTTCAATTGACAGCGCAACAGTGCTGGAAATCATGTTGAGCAATTCCACGTCTGTTTGGTCGAAATTCCCGGCCTTCTTGTTGAGCGCACACAAAACACCTATGATGCGATCACCGCTCCTCAGAGGAACGTCCAGCATGTTCCGGGTCGCGTACCCGAGTTGTGTGTCTACTACAGAGTAAAAGTTCGGATCCTTGGATGTGTCCGGTACGATGACCGGCTCCCCGGTGCGAATGACGTGACCGGAAACCCCTTTGTCTGCCGGGTAGCGGATTTTCTTGGCCCGCTCAAAGGTGGCCGAGTCTTCGTGGGCAACCCCCAGAAAAAACAGTTCCTTCTTTTCTTCGTCCAGAAGAATAACAAGAGCCCCTTGCACGTCGAGAAGTCGTCTGATTTCCGCGCTGATGTAATCCAGGAGGTCTTCAAGGTCTGGATAGGCCGGAAGGGCGGTGCTGATTCGCAACAGCGCTTCATTGTTCCTGCTCATCCTCTTTTCGCGGGTCACATCCCTCAGGAAGACGAGTTCTCCTTCGGGTTCCTCGCCGTCCCCCGCGAAGATGGCGCCGCGCATGACTATGTCGATAATGCGGCCGTCCTTTGTAAGACGCTTGGTCTCGTGCCGGGGAATGATTTTCTCCTGAAGAAGCCTTTGAATGTTCTCCTGGTTCTCATTCTGGAGTTCGGGCGGGACATAAGGGATCCGCTTCCCCTGAAGCTCGCTCAGTGTCCAACCGAACACCCGGGTAAAAGCCGGATTGACGTAGCTCACTTTGCCGTCCAGGGTAAAAACAACCATTGGGTACGGAATGAAATCAAGAAGCGTCCTGTATCGCTGAGCCGATTTTCTGCTCTCTTCATACAGGCATTGAAGCTGATACTCGGATTTCTGCAGGGCCTCCCTGGAACGCACCTTTTCCGTAACATCACGGGCTATCCCCCGAAACCCGATTTTTTCGCCCTCCTTGTCCGTTATCAGGCTTGCTGACAGTTCTATAATGCGGGTTCGGCCTTCCTTATCGACGATTTCCCAGGAGATGTCCGAAATCGGCTCGCCGGTATTGTAAATTTCTTTGAACATCTCAAGTGCTTGAAGGGCGTGGGGTTCGTCCATGAAACGCCTGAAGTTCTGCCACTGGATATCTTCACTCGGGTATCCGAAGGCCCTGCAGAGGGCCGGATTGAAGTAGACAAAATTGCCGTGAATATCAACCTCATATACACCGTCGTTTATGCCCTCGATAAACGCCTTGTAACGCTCCTCGGAAACACTCTCGGAGCCTTTCACGGCCCTGGAGTCATCGTCCCTTTTTGTGATTTCCGCCATGAAGCTCCCCGATGTGTTTCGCTCGATTCAGTCCTGCTTCGGCCAGGGTGCTGAAGGTCATGAGCCTGTTTGAATCGGCCTTTCTCATCGTCCTCCGATGGAGGGATTGTAAACCATATGTACGGGAATTGCCATGACAATTCTATTGTGATCAATCGAAATCCTATGCTATATTATCTTTTATATGAACTTGTTCCCTCAACTGGGCCGTCATAATTCAATTCTAATCGCGCAAGAGGTTCCCCATGGGCAAACCGGCCAAGATACCCAAGGCCACGATAAAGAGGCTTTCCCTCTATTACCGCCAGCTCGAACTCCTGGAGTTCGACGGTTACCGCATGGTTTCTTCAGAAAAAATGGCCTGGCTGTGCCAGGTGAACCCCGCCCAGGTGCGAAAGGACCTGGGATACTTCGGCGAGTTCGGCGTTCGAGGCGTGGGTTACGATGTTCGAGAACTGATGAACCAGGTCAAAAAGATTCTTGCTGTGAACCGAACCTGGAATATGGGTCTGATGGGCATCGGGCACCTGGGTACCGCCCTGGTGAACTACCAGAACTTCCCTGCACGCGGATTCAATTTCGTTGCGGTTTTCGATTCGGATCCGCAAAAGATCGGGCAGACTCTTGGGACGGGTCTCCCCGTTCAGGACACCGGTGAACTGGAGGTAACGGCGCGGGAGAAGGATATCCGGATCGGAGTGATTGCAACTCCCGGGCCCGAGGCCCAGGCCGTGGCTGACCGCTTTATCGACGCCGGAATCAATGCAATCCTGAATTTTTCCCGAACCCAGGTACACGTACCCGAAGGCCGCATGGTGGAGAACATTGACTTCACCATCCGGCTGGATATCTTGACATATCGCCTGAAAGACGAACTGGGGCTGTGATCGGAGAGAACAAGAACGTCCATGAATAAGGAATCGGACGAGTTCGTTGAGATTTACACGGACGGAGCATGCAGCGGGAACCCCGGGCCCGGCGGTTATGGGGCCATAGTCAGGCATGGGGACTGGGTTCGCGAGATCTCAGGGTGTGAGCAAATGACCACAAACAACCGGATGGAGATGCGTGCTGTAATAGAAGCCCTAAGCCTGCTAAAGGGTTCTCTCCGGATCCGCATCATCACTGACTCTGATTATCTAGTCAAGGGAATGACACAATGGCTTCCCGGATGGATTCGACGAAACTGGGTCAATGCGCAGAAGAAGCCCGTACTGAACCGTGACCTCTGGGAGCGGCTCCTGGAACTCAGCCGGCCCCACGAGATCGAGTGGAAATGGGTCCGCGGTCACGATGGGCACGAAGAAAACGAACGATGTGATCGCCTGGCCCGGGAAGCAATTCGCCATTGCCGCTGATTCCAGGTGTAATCGAGCCACCCTGTGCCCAGGATGCTCGAATCGATGTAAGAAGCAATTGTTACCCCAATGCAAATTCTTGACGCCAAGCCTTATCCATGCTAAATATACCGGCAATGATCTTACATAGTAAGAGGTTTCCCTTGGTCATTCCCACGATCCTCGGTTGATGATCCTTTTACTTTAGGAGCGCAAAATGAAATGTCCCAAGTGCGGGTACGTCAGTTTCGACCATAACCAGGCCTGCCCAAAATGCAAGAAGGACATCAGCGAAGAGAGAAATAAGCTGAACCTGCCTCAATTCGAACCCTCGGTGCCTTTTATGCTCGGCGCTCTCACCGGAGAAGCCGATGAGGCGGCGGTCATGGATATCGATATCGCCCCTCCCGGAATTCGATCTACTCCCGGAGATGCGGAGGAAATCGACGTCGAGGAAGAAATCACTCCAATCTTCGAAGAAGAAGAGGAAGTTGCGTCTTTAGATGAAGATCTGGAAATCGGCGTGGATGAAGAGTGGTCCCCGGTCGACGTTGAGGAAGAAGAATCAGTTGTGGCGGAAGCGCTCCCGGAGTTCGATCTGGACGAGGGACCGGGTGAAGCTTCCGAAACCGAGGAGCCCTTGGAAGACCTTAGCCTGGACCTGGAAGAGCTCGAAGAAACTTTAGGCGGCGAAAGCGACCTGGAACTAACACCCATGGATGGAGTTGAAGAATCCGGGGAAGAAGAGCTCTCCTTTGACTTTGATGAACTGACTACCGATTCAGTAACCACTGATGAACCCTTGGCCGGTGAAGAGCCTTTTATAGCCAATGATGAAGACCTTTCACTGGACTTGGACGAGTTGAATCTGGACCAAGATGAACTCACCGGAGACATCACCCCTGAAGATTCCTCTCCGACGGAAGAAGAACCAGTACCCGACATTGACTTTGAGTCCATCGCGCTGGAAGACGAAGAAGAGGAGGTCGTACTGAACCTTGATGATCTCAAGGTCAATGAAACCGGCGAACTGGAAATCGGGTCACCGCAAATGAAGGCGGCCATGGAAGAGGCTGATACCTCCTCGCTGGAAGAGACCATCGAGGCCGATAAAATCACCCTTAATGATGAGGAAATCCCCTCTAAGCCTGCCGGTGCGGGGGCGGATATGCCCGGAGAAGACTACGATCTCACCATGGATCTGGGTGACTTGTCACTCGAGGAAGGGCCCGCTTCTCGCAGTGAAAACGAAGAAGAGTTCTCCCTTGACATGGACGATCTCGAACTGGATCTGGATCTGGACCTTGAAGAAGAAGAGCCCGGGAAGACCTCCTAACATTCGATTTCATCTTGACCTTACCCCTGAAGAGGGCTATAGTCGGGCCGTTTCGTGCCGAGATAGCTCAGTCGGTAGAGCAGGGGACTGAAAATCCCCGTGTCCCCA
>CAYVDE010000018.1:20534-38764 GCA_964450535.1 uncultured Desulfobacterales bacterium | reverse complement strand
GGATGCCTGAACACAAACGCCTGCGCCAACACTGTATGCGAACTCGTTGAGGGAAAACCCGTTGAAGAGGCATGGACCGTCACGCCCGAAGACGTGGTCGATTACCTGGAAACCCTGCCCGGTGACCACACGCACTGCGCGGAACTGGCTGTAGGCGCCCTCTACCTGGCGCTTGTGGACGCCAAAAGACGATCCGGGCGTGCCGCCTAGCCCCCTCCCCTCCCCCGGTTCCTCGGCATGCTCCAATAGCGAGGCCGTGTTCCGGTTTCGGCGAGGGCTTCCCTAAGCAGCGACAATATCGATCATGACGGAACTGCTCACTCGGGGTCATCAAGCGCTTCCATCTGAGCGCGTTTTTTTCTTATGTGACGCACAAATCCGGCCGCCAGGACTGCGGCCCCCAGAACAAAGAGAATCTCGTAAAGATGTCCGATCAGCAACGCCACCCAAACACCCTTTCCTTTCAGATCCTCAATCCAGGCCTCTTCAAGGGAAGCCGTTGTCAGGGACAGGTTTTCCAAAAGGGCATCCTCAAAGGACGCTCCCTCAGCCAGACCCTTGAGCAGGGACAGGAGGCCGTCTGTCCCGTATCGGTCAACTATGAACTGAACCAGGCTGAGGCTTTGCTCATAAGCGAGAAGCACCGATCTTTCGTCCCCGTAAAATCCCCGGGAAAGGGATTGAAGAGGGATGATGCGCCCCGAAATGAATGACTCATCAAGGACTGAGCCTCTTCGAGGAAGAACGACCTCGGCAAACCCTCCGCTTACCCACTGAGCGACACCCTCATCCAGCCAGCGGGGAAGGCTCCCTCCGGGAATCCTGTCATGAAGGAGAAGATGGCATAACTCGTGCTTGAGCAAGGCATGAAGGCGGTGGGGGTGGGAAATGGAGCGAGGCCTGTCGATAAGGATCATGTACCGCCGGGGAACAGCGAGAGCGACTACCATGGAGCTACCGGTCATTCGCTCGAATTCACTGCTGTCAGCCACCAGAACCACTGTGGAATGGAAATCGACTTCAAAGCCGAGGTGGTCCTTCAACTCCCCGCAGACCGATGGGAAGAGACTAAGGACTTCGTCTGCACAGGTGCGCAGTGACGAAGGGAAAACCACTGTTAAATTATTCGCTCGGAGTACTTCTCTTTCCGCCGCTGAGACCGGTAAGCACAGGAGGAATAAAGCCGGCAAGAAAAAAGCCGCTGCATTCAAGGCGATGCGCAAAAACATTAGGCCCCCATCACGGCGCCTCGCCGATGGGGGCCCGAATTCCGTAGCTTTGTCCTTGGTTACTACTTGATTGCGTCCTTGAGGGCTTTTCCCGGCACGAACTTGGGTACCTTTTTCGCCTTGATCTTGATTTCCTCGCCTGTCTGGGGATTTCTTCCCTTCCTGGCTTTCCTCTTGTCGACCTTGAATGTACCGAAGCCCACCAGGGTCACCGTGCTTTTCTTCTTGAGGGCCTTGGCGATGGAGGAAAACACACAGTCGACTGCCGCCTGAGCCTCTTTCTTGGTGCTCACGACCTTTGCCACCTCGTTGACCAGATCTCCCTTGTTCATAATCTCCTCCTTTCATGTGAATGGGTACCCGCATTGACCGGATCGTACGGAACCATAATAAATCTCGTACTGAATATCAACCATAAAATAGCCAAAAAACACGGTGGGCGCTGATTTTTTGAGCCCCGACCCCGGTCAGACCGACCAGCCGTGGGGTCCCGGAGGCCTTTTCCGTCAAATCGGCATCCTGACACCCCGTGATGAGATTCCCGTTTCCACTTCGATCAGGGCCCCACAGCTGCTATAATGAATTTATGGAAATGCGCATTGAAACCCTTCTTAACACCAGGGGCCCTCTTACGGGGGCCGAACTCCTTGACAACCTCGAAACGGACAGCCTGTCGCTCTGGCGTCACTGTGTGGGATCCGGCCGCCTGGCCGTACGGCGCGTCTCCCGACTCTACCTGAGGCTGGACCGCAGGATTGAAGGATATGCCAGGCTTTCTCCGTCGATTCTCCGTGAGTTTCTCACCTACTCAGTCATCGCACCCGTTGGAGCCGGGAAGTTTCTTGAATCGAAGGCATTGAAGATCTCCGAACATATCAGGGCCGTTACCCGCGAAAAATCCCAACTGGCTTACCGAACCGTCTCTTCCCTTGTGAACGGTTCAGACAACCCGGAGCTTGTCCGCGAAAAGGCCTGCTTTCTAATCGCCGGCGACATTGTATACGATATGGCCCACGATGTGCCTCGCCCGGAACGCAGCACGGGCAGGATTGTAAGGGGCTCGGACCTCGACCTGATCGTCGTAGTGGACGACGGGTTTCCCCACGACCATCGAAAGAGGCTGGATGAAAGCATCTTCAAAGAAAAGCACAGCATGCTTCTTACCCCCCAGCTCCGGGAAGAAATCGATTACGTAGTCAAAGACCTGGATAAAATCCGCGAGCAGCTGCGCTTCGACACCTTCCGCCGCATGGTTGCATGCAAGATCCTTGAAGAAGGGACCTTTCTATACGGAAGCGAATCCCTGTTCACGAGGATCAAGAAGATGTTTATGAAAAGCGGTGTTGCAGAGCGTCTCAGGGAAATGGAGCAAACGGCCAGGGAGTTCCGCTCCACGGCCGAGGAGACCCTCCTCAGAAAGGACCTTGAAACTATCCGCCGGGATTACCTCCACCTTTTTTACCCCACCGAGGAATCCGAGGAATTCGAGTGACCCCTTTCCAGGTGTTCAACCGGAGGACAACTCTAGATCCCTGTGGGACAGGCTCACGTCCCCTCCGCTTTTCTGGAGAAGACGGTGCAGCTCAGCAGCCACCGTGACCGAGCGGTGCCTTCCGCCCGTACAGCCTACCGCAACGGTCAGATACGACTTCCCCTCCTTTTCGTAGAACGGGACCAGGTATTCGAGCAGGCGGCCGTATCGACTGATAAACTCGCGAGTCTCCGGCCATTTCAAGATAAAATCCCTGACATGCTCGTTCAGGCCGTCCAGATCCCTGAGCTCTGGCACGAAGTAGGGATTCGGAATGAAACGAACGTCCACAAGAAGATCGCTTTCCAGGGGCACCCCGTATTTGAAACCGAAAGAGACCAGTCCGATCCTCATCCTCTCTGTAGGAAGGTTACGGTTTGCGTGCCGGATCATCAACTCCTTCAGTTCGTGTACCGTGAAGTGGGAGGTATCGATGATGCGGTCGGCTGAAGATTTCAGGACTTCTAGCTTCCTTCGCTCCAACCTTATGCCGTCCAGCAGGCTTCCCCCCGGGGAGAGGGGGTGTTGACGACGCGTCTCGCTGTAGCGCTTGAGCAGGGCTTCCTCCGAGGCCTCGAAAAACAGGAGTTGGGGTCTATAGCCCTCTTTGTCCAACTCCTCAAAGACGGATTGAAACCGTTCCATAAAATCCTGTTGCCGCAAGTCCATGCCCAGAGCGATCCTCTGCACCTCGGTCCCGCTCGCCGACCGAAGCCTGAGAAACTCGATCACAAGAGCGAGGGGCATGTTGTCTACGCAGAAGTAACCGACATCCTCCAGCGCATCAATGGCCGTGCTCTTGCCGGAACCGGATAGGCCTGTGACCACGATCAGATCAAGGTGTTTCATAGAATAAGCTTCTTTCGTTCGCGGGATCGGCCGATGCACCCACAAAAGCAACTGTCTCAGGTCTGAAAAGCGGATTTAGATCGAAAGCGGGGAAGGAATGCATAAGAACGTTCCTCCGTAAAGGTGAACAGCTTCTTTGTATCAGTGTCGAAGCTTGTCATCAACAGGCAAATCAACTATAGTGCAAATTTCCGGTGTATTCGGCCCCGGGCATCAGATCGACCCGCGGGGCGCGGCATGGCAGGTTGCATGCAGGTGGTGTCAAGGCGGTGAACCCGGGCCTTCGGGCCGTAACAAGGAGGAAACTCATGGAGAGAATCGAGATCGTAACGGCCCGCGAGATACTGGACTCCAGGGGCAATCCCACGGTGGAAGTCGAAGTAGGCCTGGAAGACGGAAGCTTCGGCAGGGCCGCGGTCCCCTCAGGGGCCTCAACGGGAAAATACGAGGCCGTGGAACTGAGAGACAAGGCGAAGAAGCGCTACCACGGCAAGGGTGTGGAAAGAGCAGTTCAGAATGTCAACCGGGTAATTGCTCCCGCTCTCACCGGTATGACCGCCACCGATCAGCGGCTCGTGGACCAAACCCTGGTTGAGCTGGACGGAACGGAAAACAAGAAGAAACTCGGGGCCAATGCCATTCTGGGCGCCTCCCTGGCCGTGGCCAGGGCGGCAGCCGACTCCTTATACATGCCCCTGTACCGGTACATTGGTGGGACCCGTGCATGCAGGCTTCCCATGCCTATGATGAACATCCTCAACGGCGGCGCTCACGCGGCCAATAACGTGGACCTGCAGGAGTTCATGATCATGCCCATAGGGGGAAAAACCTTCCATGAGGCCCTCCGAATCGGCACGGAGGTCTTTCACGGGCTTGCCGCCGTGCTCAAGGGCAAGGGATACTCTACTGCAGTTGGCGACGAGGGAGGCTTCGCACCGGACCTCAAGAGCAACGAGGAAGCCGTTGAAATGGTGCTTGCCGGGATCGAGAAGGCGGGTTACCGGCCTGGAGTGGACGTGGTCATGGCCCTGGACCCGGCGGCGTCCGAGTTTTACGCGAGCGGAAAATACGTCTTCAAGAAATCCGACGGCTCCAAACGCACCGCATCCGAGATGATAGACTTCTACGCCGACTGGACGAAACGTTTTCCCATAGTTTCCATCGAAGACGGCCTGGCGGAAAACGATTGGAGTGCATGGAAGATGATTACGGAAAGGCTGGGGAGCCGGGTCCAGCTCGTGGGCGACGACCTCTTCGTCACCAATACCAAGCGCATTGCGCGCGGTATCCGTGAATCCTCCGCCAACGCCGTCCTGATCAAGCTCAACCAGATCGGCACGCTCACAGAGACCCTCGACGCCATTACCATGGCGCACCGGGCCGGCTGGAAGGCCGTTGTGAGCCACCGATCCGGGGAGACCGAAGACACCTTCATAGCCGACCTGGCCGTGGCCGCAGGGACAGGGCAAATAAAGACGGGCTCTTTGTGCCGTTCCGAAAGAGTGTGCAAGTACAACCAGCTCCTGCGGATCGAGGAAGAATTGGGCGATACGGCCGAGTTCGGGTGGCCTTCATAGGCTGCATGATCACTTGTATCACCACGAAGCACATGAAGAGCACGAAGGACTAAATTGAAAGAAATCAACATCTGCCAGGAATCCTTGAATGGCTTGACAATGTAATCGGTTTGTTCTATTGCAAGTCCCGCCGTTATTGCCCGTAAAGGAGTCAATCTAATGGAGAACCAGACCCTGAGCCAAGTCAACATGTGCATGCAGTGCGGGATGTGTTCGGGAAGCTGTCCGGAATCCGGTATCACCCCGTTCAACATTCGCAAGCTGGTGCGCAAGCGATTTCTCAAACGCGAGATCGAAGAAATTTTGCCCTGGTACTGCACTTCATGCGGAGAATGCACGCTCCGCTGCCCCCGGGACGTCAAGCCCTCGGAAATGATAATAGCCCTGAGAGGAGAACTCGTAGAGGAAGGACAGATCCCTCTCTCCATTCAGAAGGCCCTGGAGAACGCCTTTGTCCAGAAAAATCCCTGGGGCCGCCCGCGCTCCAAGCGTGGGGACTGGGTCAAGGAAGAAGGCCAGGAGGTGGAAATCCCCCATGTCAAAGACACGGAAGCCAAACGTCTCCTATTCACCTGTTGCATTCAGGCCTATGATCCTCGTTGCATGGTCATTCCAGTAAACGTGGCCAGGCTCCTCAATGCTGGTGGAATGGAGTTCGGAATCCTGGGCCCTGAGGAGGCCTGCTGCGGAAACGAGATTCGAAGGATGGGGGAGGAAGGGCTATTCGAGGAGTTGCAGGAAGAAAACATGGCGACGTTCCAGAAACACGGAGTAAAGGAGATCATAGCCCTCTCTCCCCACTGCATGAACGCCCTGAAAAACGAATACGGAGAGAGCGGCATCAAGGTGATCCACTACACCGAGGTTCTGGCGGACTTGGTGGAGAAAGGGTCCCTGTCCTTCAATACACCTTATGAGAAAAAAGTGATCTATCACGATCCCTGTTTTCTCGGAAAGCAGAACAAAGTCTACGACCCCCCCCGGGCCCTCCTTCAGGCCGTGAAAGGGATCGACCTGATGGAATTCTCATATGCAAGGGAGAATTCCCTCTGCTGCGAGGGCGGAGGAGGAAGGATGTTCTTTGAGGCCGATATATCCTACCATAGAAACAGTGAAAAACGTGTGGAGGAAGCGGTGGAAAGGGGAGCGGAGGTTCTCACAACGAGCTGCCCGTTCTGCGTGATGACCCTGGAAGACCCCGCAACGGAAAAAGACCTGCCGGTAAGGGAACTCTCGGAGATTTTGGTAGAGGCCCTCTAAAGGAGGGGGTGCGTATACCGCAAAGCCGCGGGCCCCTTCGTCACTACGTGGCGTCGTTAATACTCAAGTCCCCCCACTCGTATTGAACTACGGCCGCAACCGCGAGGGCCGCGGTCTCGGCCCGGAGAATCCGCCTTCCCAGGGAGACGGGGGAGAAGCCTGCATCCCGGGCCGCACGCACCTCGTCCGGATGAAAACCGCCCTCAGGTCCCACTACGACCGCAAGGGCATCGGCCGGGGGACCCTGCCTGAGGAAGCCCTTTAGGTCGGACGCCTCTTCCGCTTCCCACAGAAGGATCTTGGGTGCTCGACGATCCCGCCAGCGGGCTATTAGCTCATCAAAGGATACCGGACCTTCCAAGCGGGTGGGGACAGCCCGGTCCGCCTGCTTTGCGGCGTTTACGGCGATTTCCTTCCAGTGCCGAACGCGGCTGTCCGCCCTCTTGCCTTCAAGGTGGACCACAGACCGTCTTGAGGTATGGGGGTGAATCCCGGCCACACCCAGCTCCGAGGCCTTCTGGATCAGGAAGTCCATGGCCCTTGACTTGAGAAGCGAGGGGCATAGGGTAATTTCCACGAGGGAAGTCTTGGGAACCGGGAGACTTCGCTCGAGCATAAGCATAACTTCGCCCTGCGAAACAGAGCTTATCACGGCCTGGTACCGGGCTCCGGAACCGTCCATGAGCACGAGGCGGTCGCCCTGTCCCATGCGCAGCACGCGGGCCATGTGCCTTGCCTCCGGGCCGGACACCCGGATAATGCCTCCCTCGGGACGAATACGCTCCAGGTAGAACCGCCTCAAGGCCGAGCCCCTTTTTCCGGGTGGGATTGTTCATCTCGCCTGGTCACGATGCAGGTCCACTCATCCATCTGAAGCTCGCCTTCCATCTCGAAACCGCTTATGGACAGGGCCGACGCAACACCACTGCCCTGTTCCCTCAAAAGGCCTGAGAGCACCAGGATACCGCCCGGCTCGACTATGCGCGGGAAACAGGGCATTAGATCCAGGATAACCTCGAGGACCAGGTTGGCCGTGACCATGTAAAAAGTGGTGTTCCATTTGTCCACTGGTTCCGATGACAGCCGAACCGACCCTTCAAGGCCGTTGAGTTCGAGGTTCCATTCGGCCCAGCGCAGGGCCGTCTCATCCACGTCCACCGCCGCCACGGGTGACGCTCCGAGCAGGACCCCGTACATGGCCAGAATGCCGCTGCCTGTACCGACGTCCAGGAGGCTGAAAGGGCCTTTCGGGGCGAAATCCTCAATGGCCTGAAGGCACATACGGGTGGTGGCATGCCCTCCGGTTCCGAAGGCGGGTCCGGGATCCATGCGAAGGATATGCCCCACGGGATCAGAGTGGACAGGTACCCAGGCCGGCAGGATCAGGAGCCCTGGTGTGACCTGCTCCGGACGAAAGTGTTCTCGCCAGGCGGTAGCCCAGCCCTTATCCCGAATCCTGTCCAACCGGAAAGAAGAAGGTCCGGCATCGGGGAAAAAGGCCGCAAGTTCCGCCAGAAATGTCTCGATGCGAATCCCAAGATCTTCCATGGAGGCGACTTCACCCGGGACATATGCCTTTAAAACCGGGGCCTCGGATTCGTCCACCTGGACGCCCTCGCACCCGGCCATGCCCATGAGGAAGTCACTCACCGCCTCATGGGTCACAGGGGCCGATTGAATAGCGACCTCTATCCAGTCAGAGGAAGAATGGGCTGGTGGCTTCATTGCGACGTGAAATGCATTCAACTTGCCGTGTTGCGCAGGGAGGAAGGGGCCGCCCACCAATCATGCCGGGGGGCGGCCCTTTTCATCAGGCGGGCTTCTGGAAGACGTAGTTGAGCTGACCGTTGGGCAGTTCATTGGCCACTGTCTCCAGTTCCATCCCCACCTCGATCTCTTCCTCCGGGACGCTGTTTGCGATTCGACCGAAGACCTTGTAGTCTCCGTAGTCGAGCAGTGCTATGGAGTAAGGCAGGTCGTCTCCGAATCCCTGCGGTGCATACTCCAGCTTACTGAAACTTACGAGCTTTCCCTTGCCGCTCACCTCGAACCACTCCATGTTGCCGGCAAGGCACTTGTAGCAGTCCGCCCGGGGCGGAAAGAACATCATGCCGCAGTCCTTGCAACGGGTCCCCATAACCTTGCCTTTTTCCAGGTAATCGATAAAATCGTTTACCTTGGTGGTGGCGGTGAAGGTGACCGTCCCGAACTTGCTGAATCGTGCGTCTATCTCTTTTTTATTTCCCATGGGTTACCTCCCAAGAATGGTCACGTTTCCGTACAGGCCCACACCCCCGATGTTGTGTACAAGGCCGATCTCCGGGTCCTTAACCTGCATGTCGCCGGCCTCGCCACGGAGCTGGAGAACTATCGTGCGGATCTGTGAGCCGCCCGTGGCGCCGATGGGGTGTCCCTTGCTGAGGAGGCCTCCGTCCACGTTGACAGGGATGCTACCCTCCTTGTAGGTTTCCTTCCCGCGGATCAGGTCCCTGCCTTCCCCGGGCTCGGCAAAACCCAAATTCTCATAGGCCATCATCTCGGCGATGGTGAAGCAGTCATGCACCTCGGCCACATCAATGTCTTTGGGGGTGACTCCCGCCATCTCGTAGGCTTGCCGGCCCGCCTCAATTCCCACTGCAAGTCCGTTGAACTTGTCCCTGCCCGCCAGATTCACAGCGGTCGATGCGGCCCCGAGTCCCATAATCCACACCGGCTTGTCGCTCAAGGCCTTGGCCTTTTCCTCGGAGGCCACGATAATGCATGAGCTGCCGTCCGCATTGGCGCAGCAGTCACCCACCCTGAGGGGGCTCGCCACCGGACCCGACATGGGGCTTTCCGGATCGGAGAACATATCAAGGGCTACCGGCTTGCGATAAACCGCCTTTTCATTGATCTGGCCGTAAGTGGAGGCCTTGACCCGGATCAGGGCCAGGTCCTCCGGCGTGGCCCCATAGGTGGCCATGTAATTCCGCGCGTACATGGCGTAATAAGCGGGCATCATGGTTCCGAAGGGGCTTTCCCACTGAATGTCGGCGCCGCGGCCCATACGCTCCTGGCTCTCCGCCGAACTGATCTCGCTCATCTTCTGGAAGCCGACCACGGCCACCGAATCGTGGAGCCCTGACTTGATGAGGCTGTAGGCCAGCCTCAGCCCCATGCTGCTGGAGGAACAAAGCGTCTCCACATAGAACGTGGGCTGGGGGGTGAGTCCCAGATATTCGGCGAAAACACCCGCCGGGGATCGCTGCTTGTCGTACTCGGGTGCCGAGCATACCACGGAGGCACCGACGTCCTTGGTCGAAATCCCCGCATCCTTCATGGCATCCTTGAATCCCTCAAAGGCAAGCTCCCTAACGGAGCCGGGGTACCCACGGACGAAAGAGCTTTGTCCAACCCCGATTATTCCAACTTTTCCCATAAAAAAACCTCCCCATTATAAACTTCTATCGCCAATTCAAATGCCGTTTGAGCCGGTCCCGTTTTTCGCATCGGTTTCACTTCAAGGGCGCACGGCAATTCCCTATCACTTCCAGTCCGGTGCAACGGGTAATGAAAGAGTTACTATAAGAAAACACCAGGAGGGGGTCAAGGTAAAAGGGGGGCTCAGGTAGGTCCGGCACGGATTACCCCGCGACCTTGTTGACCGCCAGGGCGATTCGGTCGCAGGCCTCTCGGGCGATTTCGAGGCTCGGTCCCTCCACCATGACACGGCAGACTCTCTGGGTCCCGGAGTAACGTACCAGGACTCTGCCGCGGCCGCCCAGTTCGGCTTCCACACCGCGTATAACAGCCGCCGTATCAGGGATCTCCAACAGGTCTGGTTTGGCCGACACCTCCACGTTTACCAGCACCTGGGGAAAGACCTCCATGACGGAGGCCGCCTCTGAGAGCGGTACTCCCTTTGCGGCCGTGCATGCAAGGAGCTGCAGCCCGCTCAGTATTCCGTCGCCGGTGGTGTGATGCTCCAGAAAGATAATGTGCCCCGAGTCCTCTCCTCCGAGTACGGCACCCAGGCGGTGCATATCCTCAAGCACGAACCTGTCACCCACCCTGGAGGCATGGTGTCGAATTCCAAGACGCCTGCAGGCCTCGACAAGGCCCTGGTTGCTCATGACAGTTGTCACAAGCAGGTCTCCCGCCGGCACACCTCTTTTTTTAAGGTCCCGGGCCAGGATCATCAAGACCTGGTCTCCCGTGAGGCGACGGCCTGTCTCGTCCACCGCTACAAGGCGATCTGCATCCCCGTCAAAGGCCAGGCCCGCGTGGGCCCCGCTGCGGCGCACTCTCTCTTCCAGGCCCCCGGTGTCTTCCGATCCGCATCCATGGTTGATATTTTTCCCGTCAGGGCGGTCGTTTATCACTTCTACATCCGCTCCCAGCTCCCTGAAGACCCTGGGCGCTGTTTCAAAGGCCGCCCCGTTGGCCGTGTCCAGAACCACTCGAAGACCTTTGAGAGTGAGGCCGTGAGGGAGTGTCGATTTGAGAAATACCCCATACCTGTCCCCCCCGTCTTTCAGAAAAGAGATCCTGCCTACGTCAGACCCTCTTGCCGGCGCCATGGGGGGCGAGTCATCCAGAATTGCGGCTTCAAGGGCCGCCTCTTCCCGGTCAGACAGCTTCATGCCACTGCGGGAGAACACCTTAAATCCGTTGTCCTGAAAGGGATTGTGGGATGCGGAGATCATTACGCCGGCATCGGCTTTCATCTCCCGCACAAGAAAAGCCGTGCCCGGCGTAGGCAGCACACCCGCCAGCAGCACTTGGCCCCCTTCAGAGGCTACGCCCGAGGCCACTGCGCTCTCAAGCATATCGCCCGATTGTCGCGTGTCCTTTCCCAGGACCACTCGCGCCCGGGCCGGCCCTCTTCCGAGAATACGAACCAAGGCACGCCCCAGAGCGAATCCCGTAGGCCCGTCCATAGGGGGGAAATTTGCCTCGCCTCGTATCCCGTCCGTACCGAAAAGTCGTTCCATTATCAATACCCTCACATGCCGGAATCAGGCATCCCCTTGCCTGAAGATCCTGAGGCCGGGGATTAGCGAGGCGGTTCGTCCGCAAAGGTCGTCCACAATTCCCTGAAGCCATCGCGTACCTATATCGCAGGCATCCCGGGGAATGGTCCGTACGGCTTCCAGGTAAGACAGGCCTTGCCCCAGTCTTTCACTGACGACCTCAAGAAAAGCTTCCCTGTCTCGCCCCGGAATTGCTGAGGTAGTTTCATCGTCAAAAAGCATTTCTATCTCGTCAAATCGCTCGATGAGCTCCAGACTTCCCTCTGCAAGTCCGCCTTTTTCATTACTCCTTCCCGCAGAGTCCCTCATGTTCTGGATCATGGCGCGCAGTCGCTTGATACGCTCGGCCTTTGCGGATCTGAGCCTTTTTCGGGCACCTTCATATATGAGGTCCCCTAATTCCTGAGCTTCCAAGAACGGCCTGCGCACATGTTCGTACCACTGCTCCAGGGCTACGAGGTTGGCCAGGTACCTTATGTTCTTCTCCAGGACTTTCCCCGAACCTGAGGACACCCGTGGAACAAAACCGAAAACGCCTCCCCGGGGAGCGGCTCCCACAAACAGCCTGTCCTCTTCCAGCAAATCACGACGCAATATGGTGCCTGCCGCCACCACGGTCCCGTACTCCACCCGGCAGGGCCCTACCATCCCTCCCTGCCCTCCAAGAAAAATCGGACGCCTGTTCAGCATCACGCCCCTGGGCACATCCCCTATGAGCGACGGGGTGGTCTTCTCACCGTCCGGAGTAAAGTTGAAATGGATGTAGGAACTGCCCACCTCGCTGTGATCCCGGCGGCTCGTACCTCCCGCCATGAGGCAGTCGCAGAAGTTGACCAGGCTCCCCAGGGTGACAAAGGGGAAAAGGATTGTTTGCTTGAGACCTACGCAGTGGGCTCCGGATGCCTCCTCTTCCAGGAGACACCCCTCGCGCACATGCGCACCCAGCCCCATTGAGGAGCGGTCCAGGAACGTGGCTTCCCTGGCATACCCGCCCTTGAGCTCAACGCCGCGGCCGATCTGGCAGCTATCCACAGTGACCGGCCCCTCTTTGCCGAGTCGCGCCCCTGAACAAATCACCGTATCAGATCCGAATAAGCGGCACCCGGCCTCGATGCGAACCCCGTCACCTGAAATCCGATCCGGATCTACATGGTCGTCCATATCAATGGAAAGGGGGTTCGGGATATCAACCCCTTTTTCCATCAGGCGGATCACTTTATCATGGCAACGCGGCAAGGGCTCCATGAAGGCTCATCACCTCCTGATTATTTTCTTGGCGTCTTTGCGTCTCGGCGAAAGACGGGGTTTTGATAGTTCTCTAATAGAAAGGGTCCGCCGGTTTGTCAAGGATCGCCTGGCCCATTCGCTCTCATCGTGGTATTCTTTGTCCAAGAAACTCGATTCGACCCGTAAAAGCAAAAGGAACCTTTTCAAGACGCCGGTCTTTCAGGGGTCGTAATTTACGGAGGAAACATCATGGACCTGATCCCACTCTTCGACCCGATCAAGGCGGCCCGGCCCATGCGTGTTGCCGCCTTCATGTCCGGGTCCGGGACGAACATCATAAAACTGCTGGAACTGGAGAAAGCCCTTAGAAAGAAAGAAGGGAGGTCGCCTTTTGAGGTGGTCTTTATCTTCTCGGACCGATCAGACGGGGCGTCCCGGGGCGAGGCCATCGCGCTGGAACACGGGCTGCCCTATGCCTGCTACGATATCAGGGCCTTCCACCGAATTAGAGGCCTGACCCGCAGCGTGAATACCCCTGAAGGTCTGGCCGCCCGGGAGGCTTTCGACCATGTACCGGGACTCCTAAACAGGGCCTTTGAAATCGACGTGATCGCCCTGGGCGGATACATGAGTTACACCACACTTAAGGGGTGCGTCAATGTCCACCCCGCGGATCTCTCCATTAAGAACCCGGACGGTACCCGCAGGTACGTGGGGGACCGCGCAGTTATCGACGCAATAGCAGCGGGCGAGACCCAACTACGCTCCTCTACCCTCTGGACCGACACAGGCGTTGATACCGGCCCCCTGCTCGTTGTTTCCGAACCCATTCCGGTATCGCTTCCCGACGAGCTGGAGGCCCTCAAGGCCGACCCGGAACGTCTTGCGCAAACCGCAGACGAGCATCAGGAACGCTTAAAGGAAGCAGGGGACTGGAAGATATTCCCTCTCACAGTTGAGATGATCGCCCGGGGGCGGTTTGCCCTTGACCGGGACAACCTCGTCTACGTGGACGGCATACCCGTACCCGAGGGGTATCGCCTTCCCTAGGCCGGTGTGTACCGCCCGAATTGATGAAGGAGCACGGTTATGGCCACAAAACCCGAATGGAAAGACAAGATAACATCCCACGCCAAGGTCCTTTCAAAGATTCGTCCGGGCATGAGTATCTTCCTGGGAACCGGGGTGGCCGAGCCGCGAAGCCTGATCAGGGGGCTCATGGCCTCAAACGCCTCCAACCTCCGGGACCTGGAGCTCATTCAGCTCGTGAGCCTGGGGGAAACCATATCAATAGCGGAGAAGTACACGGAAAAGTTCCGTCTCAAGACCTTCTTCTCAGGATGGGTCGCCAGCCAAGCTATTCGGGAGGGACGCGTGGATCTCATCCCGTGCCCGTTCTCACGGGTTCCGTTGCTCATCGATTCCGGCACCATCGACATCGACGTGGCCTTTGTTCAGATCACCCCGTTTGACAAATCGGGCTATGCGAGCCTGGGACCGGCGGTGGATGTGGCCAGGGAGGCCATGAACCAGGCCTCCCTGGTAATCGGCGAAATCAATAACACCATTCCTCGAACCATGGGGGACACATTTGTCCACGAAAGCGAGTTTCATCTCCTGGTAGAGAGCTCTGAGCCCCCCATCACTTTTCCCCGGTGGCAGGTGGACGAGGTACATGACAGGATAGGGCGTAATGTGGCCTCCCTGATTCAGGACGGAAGCTGCATCGCCTTCTCCGTGGGGCCCCTATTTGACGCCCTGGCCAGGCACCTTTCGCGAAAGCGCCACCTGGGGGTACACTCCCCTTTCTTTACCGATCCCCTGATGGAACTCATCCGCAGCGGTGCAATCACCAACCGGAAAAAAGCCAACTTCAAAGGGAAGTCCGTGGCCTCCTATGCGTTGGGAACCGAAGAACTCATGTCATGGCTAGACAATAACCCCCTTCTGGAATTTCAGGGCATCGACGTGGTGGGCGATCCTGTCCGCACGGGAAGAAACGATCGGTTCATGGTGGTCCTTCCGGCGCGCAAAATCGACCTTACAGGCGGGGTGGCCCTTCCTCACGGCCGGGGAAACGTGGGAACCGGTCCCGGCGAAGCGCAGGAGCTCTTCAAAGGAGCGGCCCTTTCCCGTGGAGGGCGAACCATCTTCGGCCTGCCCAGTCGAAACCTTCGGGGCGAGCCCAATATAGTTCCCTCAGTGATGGACTATCCCAACCAGTTCTCTGCCCGCGAGGCCCTGGACCTCGTTGTGACGGAATACGGAATCGCCTCACTCACCGGCAGGACCATCCGGGAACGGGCCCTGGCCCTGATCGACATCGCCCATCCGGACGACAGGGCCGAGCTGGTCCATAAGGCCAAGGAAGAACGAATACTCTATCACGACCAGGTTTATCACGCTGAGCTAAGCCGCCACTATCCTGAAGAAATCTCCTGTACCCGAACCTTCAAGGACGGAGTCGAGATCCGTTTCCGTCCCATCAGGGCCTCGGATGTCGACGAGATGCGGCGCCTCTTCTACCGATTCTCAGATGAGTCGGTCTACTACCGGTACTTCTCACCGGTCAAGACAATGCCCCACAAAAAGATGCAGGAGTACGTGAATATTGACTACCGGAACATCATGTCCATCGTGGGCCTGGTGGGGGAACCGGGAGAGGGGCGAATCGTGGCCGAAGGGCGTTACGTGCTTTCCGGCGACAGCCCGTACGCCGACATCGCCTTCATAGTGGACGAGGCTTACAAAGGAAAGGGCATAGCCACATACCTCTTTTTGAATCTGATCAAAGTCGCTCAGGAGAGGGGAATCCAGGGTTTCACGGCCGATGTCCTTGCCTCCAACAAGTCCATGCTCAAGGTGTTTGAAAAGTCACCATACCCGGTCAAGATGGTCATGGACTCGGGCGTATACGAGCTGACAATCCCTTTCGAGGCCAAGCACCCGGCTGATTAATCTCCTGAAATGACGCCTGGGCGACAAGATAAATAAATGATTTTAGAGAAGGGATTTGTATGGTAAATGATTCAGGAATTTTTAATATCGAGCACGGAATCGACTCCTGAAACCAATACGAGAAAATTGGATCATTATTCATGAGTGAACAAGCTACCACTTCGGAGGAACGTCGCCTCATTGAGCGCTTCAAGCAGGGTAATGAAGACGCCATGGAGGAGATAATAAACCGATATGAGGAGTCACTTTATAACTTCGGACTCCGCATGTGCGGCCAAAAGCAAGATGCGGAGGATATAATCCAGGACACATTTCTCAGTGCTTTCAGATACCTGGACAGCTTCCGTGAAGAAACCAGCCTCAAGAACTGGCTGTACAAAATCGCAGCCAACGCGTGCTTCCGGATGCGCAGGAAGAAAAAGTGTGAACCCGACTACGAACTCAGCCTTGAAGACCTTCTACCGGAAGACGGGTCAGCGAGCCGCTTCGACATCCCGGATTGGGCCGAAGACCCCTCTGAGAATCTACTTCGAAGTGAACTCAAGGCCGTGATCCAAGAAGCGGTACACGAGCTCCCACCGATGTACCGAATGGTGTTTAATCTTAGGGACATGGAAGGGTTCAGCACGGAGGAGACAGCCACCATTATGGACATCACCCCCCAGGCGGTGAAGACCAGATTACACAGGGCAAGGCTCTTCCTGAGAAAGAAAATATCCGAACGTTATCGAAAGGACGTCCCTCATGCATGAAGGCTGCATGAAACATGCTGAGCACATCTCGGAGTTCCTGGACGGAGAATTGGACGAAGCCGCCTGCGACGAGCTCCGTTCACATTTGCAGGAATGCCCGGAATGCCGCAAGTGTTTTGAATCGCTTAAAAAGACCGTTGAAATGCTGAGAAGGTTACCACGTGAAACAGTCCCCTCCGACATAAAGATCCGCCTGAGAACCTCTCTTCGGGAATGCATAGCCCAGGAAAGATCGAATCGCACCTGATACCCTCCAGTACCGCCCCTTTAAAATGAGTTCCCAAGGTCACGAAAGGGAGTGTGAAACCTTTGAGACTGAATCGGCTCTTGACGATTAAATCGACTTCTTACGGGTGGAGGAGATCATGTCAAAGGACATCTCTCGAAGGAGCTTCATAAAGGGCGGCCTGGCCGCCGCAGGCGCTGTGACCGTTTCACGCTTACCCCTTCCCAACTCTGTGAAGGGGGCCTCTTCAAAAGAGCTTGCCACATTGATCGACATACGCAAATGCATCGGGTGCGGGGCATGTGTTGAGGCATGCTCCTGGGCCAATGAGGCCAAGTACCCTGAACCTGAGAAACCCTTTCCTAAGATGTACCCATCCAAAAAGGTCAAGGCGTCCGACTGGAGCGATAAACGGCAAGTATCGGACCGCCTCACACCTTACAACTGGCTGTTCATTCAGGAAGCCAAGGTGACTGTGGACGGAAAGGAAAGGATCCTGACCTTTCCCCGGCGGTGCATGCACTGCCAGAATCCTCCCTGTGCCGACCTCTGCCCATGGGGTGCCGCCAGGAAACTCAAAAACGGCATCACTCTGATTCACCCGGATATCTGCGTCGGCGGAAGCAAGTGCAAGGATGTGTGCCCCTGGGATATTCCACAGCGCCAGACGGGCACGGGCCTCTACCTCAAACTCCTTCCCAACTTTGCGGGAAACGGAGTCATGTACAAGTGTGACCGCTGTCATGACCGGGTGGCCAAGGGAGAGCTCCCGGAATGCATCGACATCTGCCCCGAGCAAGTCCAGAAAATAGGCCCGCGCGATGAAATTATTAAAGAGGCCCACGCCATTGCCGGCGAGATCGGGGGGCACATTTACGGGGAGAAGGAAAACGGCGGCACGAACACCATCTACGTCTCTCCTGTACCTTTTGATGAGCTGAACCAGGCGATTGAGAAGGGACCGGGGAAGCCGCACCTCGAACCGGTCAAGGACGCCATGGCCCACGCGGACAACCTTGCCAAGGCCATGGTCATCGCCCCGGTGGCTGGCATTGCAGCGGCTGCAGCCCGGTTCCTGAAATCGGCCGGTTCAAGATCCGCCGGAGGCAAAGAGGAGAATCAATCATGAACACGAATAATGTCCTGCTCCCGGGGAAAGGGGTCAGATGGCTCTTAGCATCCCTGTTCACGGTCATGGCCTTCACCGGTTTCGGCCAGATGCCTATCTTTAAGAGATACTTCATCGCGGACATACCGGGGATGGGTTGGTCCGCCGATTACTTCACCACCCATATCATCCATTACCTGGGCGCCGTTATCATTCTTGGACTCTTCGCCTACCTTGCCGCGGACTACGCCTTGTCGACGCGAAGGCGCTACAGGCTAAGACCGGCCGGTTGGGTCCGGGTCCTTATTCTCGCAGGAATAGTCGCCACAGGCGTGGCCCGTGTGCTCAAGAACCTTCCGGATGTGACTTTCTCCCCCGGCTTCACCATGTTCATTGATATCTCACACCTCGTCATGATAATGCTCTATTTTTCAGCAGCGCTCATTTTCGCCCTGACAAAGAAGGGCTGGGTCAGGAACCGGGACTCGATGACCAAGAAAA
>CAYVDE010000018.1:0-20434 GCA_964450535.1 uncultured Desulfobacterales bacterium | reverse complement strand
TTCATATAGGCGGGGCCTGAACCGCCCTTTTCGACTCGCGATATTTACAGTATAGCCCGGTGGAAACCGGAAGTTTTCAGCCTCAGACCGGAAACAGCCATTCCCGAAACCTTTTATCCCGGCCAGAGGTAATCTCCGCCATGACGCCGGAGAGCTTACGTGTGAGCGGACCCGGTGTACCGTCGATGTCCCGGTCCTCGATACGTCTCACAGGAAGCACCTTGTTGGGCGTACCTGAAAACAGGATCTCATCGGCCCTGAGAAGCCTGTCGGGGTGAATGCGGGTCTCCACCGCCTCTATGCCCAAGACCTCCGCCGCCTGGAGCAGTGACCGCCGGGTGATGCTCAGGAGCACCGTTCCCGCGCAAGGGGTGAGAAGGGCGCCTTTTTCCACCATGAAGACCGATTCGGTCCCGCCCTCTGCCACAAACCCCTGGGTGTCCAGCATGATCACATTGTCGTAGCCGCGGGATTTCGCCTCGGCTCTCGCCATCATGCCGTTCAGGTAGTTTGCGGCGGTCTTGGCCTCAACAGGCACGCACTGTGGATCCAGCTTCCGCCATCGGGAAAAGCAGGCTGTAGCGCCCTTTTCAAAGGGCATCTTGAGCCCGCCCAGGTCCGCTTCCGGGTCCACAAAGAAAATGGATATGTCCAGGGGGACGTCAGGCGGCAGGATCTCAAAGGCCACCTGCGGGTGAAAGCAGATCAGCTTGACGAAACCAGGGTTCACGCCGTTTCTTCGAATCAGCTCGAGGCAGGCCTCATGGATCTCTTCCCTTTTTCTCGAGAGCTTCATATTCAGAAGCTCCACGGTCCTGAAAAGCCTGACCATGTGCTCGTCGAGGCGGAAAACGGCTGCACTCCCGTCGACTTCATGGACGCTCATTACCTCGAAGACGGCGGCTCCGCGGCCGAAGCTGTAACACATCGCATGAACCTTGGCATCATTCCAGGGGATGTATTCGCCGTTCAAGTAAACAGTCCGTTCTTCCAGCATGCATTCCTCCATGTTTCCATCCGGAGATGGTCTTCTGTAGCGGCATTCAACCCATTGAGTCCTCCAATGCCCCTTCCACATATTCCTTCAGAATTTGCCGGTCTTCATCCGAAATTTCCACAAACTTCAGTCCCATTCCCGCGTTTCCGTGACCCGGATCTTTACCTCCGGCCCTGGTCCAGGCCACCTCACACTGGATTTTGATGGATTCAGGCAGCTCGGGCAGCTGGAGATTGAGGAGAAATTGTTCCCCCTCGGGAAGAGGGTTCCTGGCCCGCACGAACAGGCCGCCGGCGCTGAGGTTGTCGCTGTATGCCTTTGCAAATGCATTGCGGTCACTGAATGTCAGGCTCAGTTTTTTCTTTATGCGGTTGTCCATCCGTCCTTCAAAATCGCTGGCCCGCTCCAGCATTTTTTTGAAACGTTCAACCACTGCCATGAGAATGGATCGAAACTCCGAGGATAGTTTGTTGAACTCGCCGTCCAGAAAGGCCCGATCAATGACTCCCAGGGTTGTCCGGCCTACGGCCCTGGCTCCGGCCGTGCGATTGATACGTCCGAGGAACTCCAATTCCCCGAATACTTCTCCCTCCTTCAGGACCTCGATTATGACCTCCTTCTTGCCGGTAGTCTTAAATATCTCCACGGAACCCGAAAGAATTGTATAGACCCAGTCACCTGGCGCGCCCTCCCTGAAAACCAACTGCCCGTCCTCATAAGTTTCCTCGGATGCGACATGGTACATGACGGTCTCCTTTCAGACATATTACCATTGCCCCGGTCACACCTGCCAATGAAAAGCCCCGTTGCCTGTCGGCGGTCCGTGGTTCGTTCACGCGGGCCGAATACTCGCCTCCAGCTTCACCTAATCTACCCTTCTGATTGACCCATACTCTTCTCTGTGGGTGACTGGCTTTGAGCTTTAAGACCCTGAATGTAATAACTTTATATGAAAAAAACAACAAGACAATCAAAGGGAATCGTGGCCCGGCTTCCATGGGCAAAACAGGGTTAGTCTCTCAGTGCGGGTTGAAGGCTTAGGTGTTCAAAAGAATTGTACATGGAAAGCTTCTGTTTAAGATTTGGGGCCAGAATGCCGATTCGTGATTCGAGGGATTCAGATGAATGCAATGAAAAAAGCTCTCTACAAGTGAGTGTGCCTCGCTGTGCGTGGCCAGGCGGAGGAGTCCGAAAGCCCATCTCTAGCAGGCAGCTGCTTCACACCCATGTTCAGGGCTAAAAGATCAACAAGAAGCACCCCGCACGTAAGGAGTACAACCATGAAAATCAATCAGAAAATCATGATACTGATTTCGGCCGCTCTGATCCTGACGGCCGGCGTAATCGGGCTGATCGCCGTCTGGCAAACCAACAGGAGCGGCCTGGAAAGCATAGCCCGCCTGGAGCGCCTGGAGAAGCAGAACATTGAACGGATTCGCCAAGATGGAGAAAATGAGATCGAGTCCTTCCGGAACGAATACATGGAGGGGAAAAAGGAGTACCTGCAATCCCTCGTGGACATAGCTTTCAGCGCTGTAGAGAATGCCCTGAAGGACGCCCGTGATATGGGCGACCATTCCATGGATGCGCGTGTCATGGAGGCCCTCCTGCTGGAACAACAGGACAGCATAGCCGCATTTATCGGCACTCTCCGTTACGGGTCCGAGGGCAAGGATTACTTCTGGATAAACGACATGGAACCCAGGATGGTCATGCACCCCTATAATCCGGAGTTGAACGGGAAAGAGCTTGCCGGCATCGAGGACCCCGAAGGAAAAAAACTCTTCCTGGAATTCGTTCGCGTATGCCGCGAAAACGGTCAAGGATTCGTGGAATACATGTGGCCCATGTACGGCGAAGATGAACCACAGCCGAAGCTCTCCTTTGTGAAGCACTTTCCCGAGTGGGACTGGATAATCGGGACCGGAATTTACATGAATGAAGTCAACGCCATGGTCGAGGAGCGCGTTCGCAGCGTGGAACAGGGCGTAAGGCGGATCGAAAAGGATTCTAACGACCTGCTCATGCAGACCCGCCGGGAAACCCAGGAAGGGGCCCGGGACGTGATTCTGCTTATACTGATTAGCACCCTGATCGTCATAGTCCTGTTGCTGGCAATCTCATATTTTTTCACCCGGCGAAGCATCACGCTCCCTGTCACCCGGACAATTAACCACCTGACTGCGTCAGCCGATGAGGTCGCCCGCGCCTCGAAACAGATATCCGTTTCGAGCCACTCCTTGGCTGAAGGGGCATCCGAACAGGCCGCCTCCATTGAGGAGACCTCCTCCTCGCTGGAAGAAATGTCCTCTATGACCCGCCAAAATGCGGACAACGCCTCGGAAGCGGACCGGATCATGCGGGAGGCCAAAAGCACCGTGGAGACGGCTAATACCTCAATGGCGGAATTGACCGCATCCATGGAAGTTATAAGCAGGTCAAGTGACGAGACCTCCAAAATCGTAAAGACCATAGACGAGATCGCATTTCAGACCAATCTGCTGGCCCTCAATGCGGCGGTGGAGGCGGCGCGTGCCGGTGAGGCGGGAGCAGGTTTCGCCGTGGTCGCCGATGAAGTGCGCAACCTGGCCCTGCGAGCCTCTGAGGCGGCCGGGAACACCGCCGAGCTAATCGATGATACCATCAAGAAAATCAAGGACGGTTCCGGCCTGGTGACTAGAACGAACAACGAATTCCAAAGAGTATCCCAAGGCGCCGCCAAGGTGGCGGATCTGGTTTCTGAAATCTCCGCCGCCTCCTCCGAGCAGGCACAGGGTATTGACCAGGTAAACAAGGCCGTTGCAGAGATGGACAAAGTGGTGCAGCAGAACGCTTCCCAGGCCGAGGAGTCCGCTTCCGCGTCCGAGGAGATGAGTGCGCAGTCCGAAAAGATGAAATCCATCATTCAAGATCTGGCAGGACTTGCCCACGGCCGAAGCTCCGTCAAATCCGCCGAAGCAGGCGACCGGCAAGCCGTTGAATTACCAGAGGAGCAGTCCAGTCCACCCATGATCCGGGAAGGTGATGTGGGGCGGAAATCAAACCGCAAGAGAAAAACCCTGACCGGGGGAGAAAGGGACTTCGAGGATTTATGACACGAGAGCCGGGAGCAGGCCGTTTGTTGTAAAGTATATCAGTCTTGCTACCCGCCTATGTGCTCCTTGACGATCCTGATGAGTTCATCAGGGTCAAAGGGCTTGCTGACCACGGCTACGGCCTTTCTGATAGCCAGCTCCGGCCGGGCAAGGCCGCTCACGACTATGACGGGGATATCCTTGAGAGCCGGATTCTTACTCATTTTACGGTAGAACTGAGGCCCCCAGACCTTGTCCATCTGGAGGTCCAGGGTGATGAGGTCCGGCACCGACTCATCCAGTATCTTCAGCGCATCAGCTCCGTCCATGGCAGCCGTAACCTCGTAGCCGTGGTCCTCGAACAGGGCTGTCATGTATTTCACCACCGCCTGTTCATCGTCAACTACCAGAATCTTCTTGGCCATGGTGCAACTCCTTTCCCTGCTTTTCGGAAGGCCTCCCGTCGGAGGCGCCTGTTTCGCCTGAAGTCCCTCCCCGTGCACCGGCAATTCGGGGAATTCGAATGGTGAATGTTGTCCCCCGGCCGCGCTCTGAATCGGCGGCTATGGCACCGCCATGCCCCTGGACGGTCCGGTTGGTGATGTAGAGCCCCAGGCCGGTCCCCTTTCGATCCTTGGATGAGAAGAACAGGGTGGTCATCTTCTCGAGCGTCTCTTCGTCCATACCCACGCCGTCGTCCTCGACCTCGAAAACAACCTCTTTTTCATCTCCGCCGACGCGAAACACGATCCGGTGGGATTCCCGGGCCTTGTCCTCAAGGCAGGCATCCACTGCGTTCTCCAGCACATTGACGACCGCCGTACGAAGAAGGCCCGTATCCACCTTGAAATTTCCTGCATCTTCCGGACATTCGATCACAAAATCGATTTTGTGCTCCTTGACAAGCGGCCTTATACCTCTTGCGGCATCCTCTGCAAACTCAGCAACAGGGGTCTCGACCTTCCTGAGGTCCCGGTCCTTGGAAAAGAGCAGCACGTCCAGAACCATCTTCCGGATGCGAGTCACCATCTCCTTGACAAGTCCCAGCCCTTCATTGACCTGCTCGTCATCCTGTTTTCTCAAACCGGAGTCCAGCAGGTACATACCCCCATCCAGGCCGGTGAGCATACCCTTGATGCTGTGGGAAATGGAGCCCACCATGAGGCCCAGGGAGCCAAGGTGGTCTTGGACCCGGTGAATCTGGGCCATGTCCGTGTAGAGCGTCAGCACGTGGGTCGGATCTTCGCCGGTCGCGCGTACCGGTGAGGTCCACACCAGGGCCTGATGCGATTCTCCGTCCGGCATGGTGATCTCGGTCTCCCCCTCCTGGCTCTCTCCCGTGTTGAAGGTCATCAGCACGGGACATCCGGTGCAGGGGCTGTTCGCGCGCTTCAAAACAGCATAGCACACTTCTCCCTCACAGTCTCCAAAGTCCCGACGAAACTTGCGGTTGATCGCGGTCAGCACCAGATCTTCATCCAGCACGGCGACGTGGCAAGGAAGGTCCTCGAAAAGCCGCTGAAACCGGTGAATCACGTCCCCGGCCTCCGGGCCGTCGCTCCCTCCCTGGAGCAGGCTTTCCAGGCCGGCCAGCTCTTCCGACTTCCGCTGAACCAGGCTCTCCAGTGACCGGGTGTATTCCCTCAGTTTTTCGCGGGCCAGAATGCGTTCATGCACTCGTTGAAGGGAGGTCTCCAGGTTGTCCACGTTTATGGGCTTGGTGATGAAATCCGAAGCCTCACTCTTAAAGCTCTGAATGGCCACATCCATGTCTCCGTGCCCGGTAATCATGACCACTTCCGTGTCCGGATCTTCCTCCTTGATCATCCTCAGCAGGTCCACCCCGTCGATGTCCGGCATCTTTATGTCCGTGATGACAATGGGAGGGCGCTCTTCTCGAAAGAGTCTCAGCCCTTCCTTGCCGTTCTCCGCAGCCAGGACCTTGTAGCCCATGTCGGCGAGTGCGACACCCAGAACGAGACGGATGTCCTCCTCGTCATCCACTAGAAGTATGGTCGTTTGACTCATCCTTGTCTTCCTTTTGGGGAAACCGCACTATGAAGCAGGCGCCCGGACCTTCTCCCGCCCCCTCGCAGATATCCCCGCCGCAGTCCTTAACAATCCCGTAGCTTATTGAAAGCCCAAGGCCGGTACCCTTTCCCACCTCCTTGGTGGTGAAAAAGGGCTCGAAAATCTTGTCCCGGCATGCCTGGTCTACTCCCGGACCCGTGTCCTCCACTTCCACTATCACATAGCCCTTCTCGCTCCTTGCTCTGACGGTTATCCGCTTATCACCGGGCTCACACTCCCTTCCTTCCCACTGCGCCTCAATGGCGTCCCGGGCGTTGATCAGTAGATTTATGAACACCTGCTCCAGCCGGTCAGGGTCCGCCATGACGGGGGGAATATCCGGGGCGAACTCGCGAACCACCTCGATGCCCCGCACCTTGAGCTGCTGGGTGAAGATGTCAAATGCGCGTTCAAGCACTTCCGTTACCTGAACCGGAATGAGCTTCATTTCGGATTTCCGGGCGAAGAGCCGCATGTGGGTTATTATCTTGGTGGCCCTGTCCACGTTGGAATCCACTTTGCTGAGCATCTGGTAAAGGACGTCGGGCAAGATTTCTTGTTGTGAGTTGATCTTCTTCATAAAAAAACTGGAAACTGTCTTGATCACCGACAGGGGCTGGTTTAGTTCGTGGGCCACACCTGTGGCCATTTCACCCAAGGTTGCCAGTTTACTCGCCTGGGCAAGCTGCTCCTCGGTCTCCAGCCTCTTGGTGATGTCTCCCGTGGTGACCAGGAGAACCTGCTGCCCGTCGTATTCGGAAGGCGAAACCCGGATGTTCACGAAGATCCTTCGCCCGTTTCTGTGCCGGTGTTTCACCTGGTTAACCACATTCTGAGACCGGAGCATATTCTCAAATCGCTCGCGTTCCTCCTGTTCGTGAAACTCCAGAAAGGACCGGCCCAATAAATCCTCTTTGTCGTAACCATACACCTGGGTTGCGCTGTTGTTGCAGTCGATTATCTTCAATGCATCCGGGTCCAGGACAAATACAGGATTCGGAATGTTGTTGAATATGGCGTGATACTTCTGTTCGGACTTCTCCAGTTCCTGCTCCAGGAGTTTCCGATCGGTTATGTCGAGGCTGATTTCCATGGCCCACTGGATCTCTCCTTTCTCGTCCTTTATGGGCGATGCGACTACTATCCAGTGGCTCACAGTGCCGTCCCAGCTCACCATGGACTCCTCGCTTCGATGTATTTTCCCGTCCACGAACACCTTTTCCACGGGGCATGAATCGCATTTGGTCGTCCTGCCTTTGTAGGCGTGATAGCAGGTGTCAACAGGGGTAGGGGCGAACTTCTCGGCAAACTCCCTGTTGTAGTTGATGAGCCTGTAATTGCGGTCCTGCACCGTGATTATGCACGGCACGAGCTCAAAGAGCCTCTGATATTCCTTACGCTGCATGTTCAAAGCAGCCTGCTTCTGTTCTATCTCACGGCCCATATGGTTGATGGCCCCGGCAAGCTGGCCCATCTCGTCTTCCTGCCCTACGTCCAATTCAACGTCGTGCTCACCGCGTGCGATCCTACGGGTCGCCGCTATCATGCTGCTCACAGGATGACTGACAAACCTCATGATGAACAGGAACACCACCACGACAGTGACAAACAGGACAAAAAAGGCGACCCCCACCGTTCGTCTCTTATAGGCGGAGATTTCCCTTTCTGCCGGGGCAAGGGTGAGGACCACATCCAGGGCGCCCAGGACCTTCTTATCCTGGGGGTGGACGTGACACTCCGCCGATGAGCAACCCGGCTCATTGTAAATGGCGCTCAGGATCCCCAGCAGCCTGTTGTCCTCCTCGCTGCTGAAATATCTCGTCCGCGCGGAAAGGTCCAGGCTGACCAGGGGCGGATCGCTGCGGTGGCACACATAGCAGGCTTCGTCCTTGATGTTTGTGACACGGCCCGTCTCGGCGGGATTATCGGAGTAAGTTATCCGGCCCGACTTATTGTAGATTCGAATGGCCTTGATCTCCGGCTGGCGGCTGATGTTCTTGATGGTTTCGGCGATGTCTTCCCTGGAATTAAGCATCATGGCGTAGTGGGTGCCCAGCCTGATGGTGGAGCTCAACCGGTCCGCCTCACACGCCAGGTTGTGCATGACCTGGTTTTCCTGATAGCGGATATTGAAGTAGGACCATGCGGAAATAGTGACCAGAAGGGTCATCCCGACTGTCAGGATCACCTTGGAAACAAGCCTGCTCCATAAACCATTTATCCAGGCAAACACGGGCCCTACCTTTCGGGCTCAGTTAGTCAAGCGGCCTTCTTTTTGAACACTCGGCCTACCGCGAGGTTGAGGTCCAGGCGAACCTCCTCCTTCGTAAGCCCCAGCGCGAGGCCCAGAAACTGGGGGAGGTAAAGGACTGTGGCGCTCAGGTCCCCGCCCCTCTTGCGGGAGGCCCTGTGCTGGTAGGCCTCCAGGTTCATCTGGCACATGGGGCATACGGTGACGATTGCGTCGGCTCCCCTCGCAGCTTCGAGCAGTCCGGCCACCAGTTCGATCCCGATCTCAGGCTTGGTGGTCATGTGGGACGCACCGCAGCAATGCGCCCCGGCGCTCCATGGAAACACTTCCGCACCGGTAGCGCGGATGAGCGGTTCCATTGTTCTCGGATCCTCGGGGTCGTCAAAATCGGCATAGGGCCGAAGGCACTGGCATCCGTAGTAAGGCGCGATGCGCATCCCCTTAAAGGAATGCTTCACTCGACCGGCAAGGGCCTCCACATCCAAGTCCCTTGAAAGGACATCCAGAAGGTGCCGGACGCGAAGCTCTCCCTTACAGCTGAGCCCCGACTCAAAAAGAGTATCGTTGATCTCCTGCCGGGCTTTTCCCCCGGAACGAACCTTGTCCTCAGCCCGCCTCAGATTCAGGTAGCACGCACTGCATGGGACCAGGATGTCCAGGTTTTCACCGGTTGCCTCGGCCAGGGCCAGGTTGCGGGCCGGGAGGGCCAGGGCGAGCAGCCGGCTGACGCCCTGGGCTGCTGTGGCTCCACAGCAGGTCCAATCCGGCAGTTCAACCAGTTCCGCCCCCATGGCACCCAAAAAGGCCCGGGTACTCACATCATACTCCTTGGCCGTACCCTCGAGGGTACAGCCCGGGTAGTAGAAATACCTCATGGCTCACCCTCCGATTCCTTGGCCTTTTGAAAAAGAGGGGCCAATACTCCATTTCCGCCCACGCCGGGTAGTGACATCTTCACTTTCCCCCTTCTCATGAGCCGCATGCCCAGGGGCGTGAACCGGAAAGGCAGGAGCGGGTTCCTGCGGGACGCAAAGTAGAAAAACATGAATTCCGTCTCCTTCACCCTTCCATGGCGGCGCACACTGTCCATGAACGTCCGGCAGAAGGCGGCGCTTTCACGGTAGCGCTCGGGATAGCGCCTCGCCGCCGCCTCCTTGAGCCCTGCCATGGCATCGGTCACGGGGAGCTGCCTGGGACAACGCAGCGTACAGGTGTAACAAGAGGAGCAGAGCGAAAAAGTGCGGCTGTTGAAAATCTCTTCGACCTCACCCGCCAGGACCAGCCGCCACAGCATGCGAGGGGTCTTGTCCATTGCAAACTCGTTGGGGCAGGAGCCCGTGCAGGTCCCGCACTGTATGCAGGGCGCGATAAGTTTTCGGACTCGTGCCAGGATGTCTTCCTGCACCTCTTCGCTCGAGGCGGAAGGATTATTGTTTTGCATTCCCTCCATGATACCTCCTTAGGCCTGCGTCAAACTCAAAGCTTCTTTGAAACCTAAAGGTGAAAGGCCCCCGAGGTTTTTCCGCAAAGACAATAATACTTAAAGATTTTCTTGACGCCATGTCGTCTTGGCGAGAGATGTCAGCCCCGCCTCCAGAGCGGCGTCAATGGAATCGAGCATTCGCCGGTCGTCCAGCCCCTCGAGCACGGTGGCACTGTTCGGGCAGACGGCCGCGCAGTTACCGCACCCCTGGCAAACCGCCTCATCCACAACCACTACGCCTTTTTCAGGATCCAAATACCGGGCATCAAAGGAACAAGCCTCCAGGCACTGCAGGCAGCGTGAGCAGAGGGCGTGGCGCACGCGCGCCACCACAAAAGCTCCGGGCAATTTTTCCCGCTCAAGGATCCTGAGTGCCCGCTCCGCTGCGGCCCCGGCCGAGGCCACGGACTCCGCAACGGTCAGGGGCGAGAGTGCCAATCCGCATGCAAACACCCCTTCTCTCATTCCATCCACCGGCCTCCACTTGCTGTCCGCCTCCTCAAAGAAGCCATGCTCGTCCAGGCGTGCACCGAAGGCCCCGGCCGGTTCAACCGGCGGTTGAGGCGCCACGCCACCGGCCAGTATCACCAAATCGGCCCTGATGCGGACGTCTCGTTCAAGCACCGGTTCGAGTACAGTTACCATCGCCCCGTTCGGCGCCGCCTCCACTTCGGGCCTCCGCTCCGGCGTGTACTGTATGAAACGGACCCCTGCCTCCCGTGCGCGCGTGTAGTCGGCTTCGACAAAACCCGGGGTCATCATGTCCCGGTACAGGACCCAGACGGAGATCTCCGGATTCCTTTCTTTGAGCAGCAGGGCCTGTCGAATCGCCGTGGGGCAGCAGATGCGGCTGCAGTAATTGCGGGCCCCGGTCCGAGTGCCCGCACACTGGATCATCACCACGGACCCTATGGTGGCAAAGTCCAATTCTCCCCGAACCATGGACATTTCCAGCTCCTTCTGGCTGAGGACCCGGTCGCTCTCTCCGTAGCCGTAGCCTTGGGGATTCGCTTCACCGCCTCCGGTGGCAAGGATGACTACGGCGTGTTCAACTGTGCGCCGGGACTTGTCGGCCAGCCTTATTACCGTCCGGAAACGGCCCACCCTTCCTGTTGCCTCGAGGACCTCAGAAGAGGTATGCACATGAATCATCTGGTGTTTTTCCACCCTGGCCAGCACCTCTTCGAGGAGTTCTGCAGGCTCATTACCTTCGAGTGTCCGGGGCAGCCAGGAGAGGTTACCACCCAGTGTTTCTTCCCTCTCCACCACCTCAACGGGAAAGCCATGATCGGCCAGTGCGAGTGCCGCATGAAGCCCCGCAATTCCCCCGCCAACCACCAGCGCCCGAGGCTCCACAGCCACCTCTCCCTGAACCGGCGGGCAGGGCCGCCTGATTCGGGCCAGGCACATGCGGATCTCGGAACGCGCCAGGCGGCCTGCCGCCCCTGGGTCGCTCACGGAAAAAAGCGGCGTCCTGAGGTCCACGACATCCATGAATTTTGAGGCCAGCCTTATCTCCTTTCCGAGTTCTTTCAGCCTGCGGGCGTACACATACGGCAGGCAAGCCCCCAGGATCACTCGATTCGGCCTCTCCCTGGACGCAGCTTCCACCAGGGAGTCCCAGCCGTTTGCCGTACACATGTTGTCGATTACCGTAACCCGGCAAACTCCGGGATCCTCCTCCAGGTCTTGTATTAGGCCCTCCGTGTCCATCTCAGGGACCATTTCCCGGGCACAGCGGCAGACCGCGATCAGGGTTCGGGCCTTCTCTCTGGAGACGTCCCTATACTCGACTTCGTCGGCCTCTTCCAGGTCAGCTCCATCGCCGGCCCCGTCAATCACGCGGGAGGCCTCCAGGGCCGCACACCCGGCAAGCAGGACCGAATCGGCGATATCGCGCGGACCGCTGAACGAGCCGCTCAGGAACACTCCTTCCCGGCTGGAAACCGCGGGATTGAAACCCTTGGCCAGCGGGAAGCCCCACGGGTTGAGCTCCAGCCCCAACATACCGGCCAGCTCACCGGCAGCGGAGGCGGGACGCGCGCCCGTAGCGAGTACTACAAGGTCGTAAGTCTCATCTTGCAGCCGCCCGTCTCGAGAAGCATACCTGATCCTGGGCCTCCCGGTCTTTTCGTCAGGCACCACCGAGTGTACCCGCACGCGGTGAAGCATTACTCCGTCGGCCTCGGCCTCCTCCCCGTAGCGCTGAAACCTCTTTCCGGGGGTGCGGAGGTCCATGTAGAAAATGTGTGCCTCCACCTCCCCACCGGTCATCTTTCGAACAAGGCGCGCCTCTTTGAGAGATATCATGCAGCAGATGGTGGAGCAGTAATCGGCGCCTGACTGTTGATCCCTGGATCCCACGCACTGGAGCCAGGCGATCCGTCTCACCGGCCCTTTGTCGGAAAGCCTTTGCAGGCGGCCGCCGGTTGGCCCTGTCCCGCTCAGGAGCCGTTCCAGTTCGAGGCCGGTAACCACATCGGGCATGTCGGCGTACCCGGTCCATTCGAACCCTTCGGCAGGGTCTGCATAGTCCATGCCGCAGGCCAGCACCACCGCTCCCACTTCCAGGGTCTCCCGTCCGGGACCGTGGCGATCCTGATATACGGTCTCCACCATGGGAACCAGTGTCTCAGGATCGAATGGCTTGGTCAGGTAGTCCATCGCCCCTATCTTCATAGCCTCCACGGCAGTGTCCACAGTGGCGTAGGCCGTGATCATGATGACGGTGAGATCGGGATGGGCCTCCCGGGCACGCCGCAGGACCTCCACTCCGTCCATGCCCGGCATCTTGATGTCGACCAGCATGAGATCACAGGGGTCCTGGTCCAGTCTTTCCAGGGCCTCAGGGCCGGATGAGGCTGTTTCCACACCGAAGCCCACATCTTCGAGCCAATCCCTGAGGGAATCCCTTACGATCCGTTCGTCGTCCACCACCATGACACGGAAATCCTTTCGGCCGGGATCATCCAGGTGAATGGCGCCGGTGGGACAGGCCTTTTCACACTCCCCGCACAGGGTGCAGACCTCCGTGTCGATAATGTAAGGGTTGGGCACTGCGTGAGGCGTGGGAAGGTACACGGCCTTTCTCTTGGAAAGCCCCTGGTTGAAGGAGTCCGGGACCTTCACAGGGCAGGCATCGGCGCACGCTCCGCATCCCTGGCACCGGTCGGGATCGATCGGGGGCCTCCGCGTTCTCAGGGTGGCATTGAACCCGCCCGGCTCTCCCTCCAGGCTTATCAACCTGGTACTCAGCTTCAACTCTATGTTCTCGTGGAACAGGCCCTTGCGAAGGCAATACTGGCCGGATGCATCACGATCCAACAAAGGAAGCATCCGGCACATGCCGCATGCATCGGTCGGAAACTGCCGGTCCAACTGGGACAGTATGCCCCCGATATGCTCGGCCCGGTCGATCAGCACCACACTGTACCCGGTCTCAGCCAGGTCCAGGGCCGACCGTATGCCGCCGATTCCGGCCCCCACCACGAGAGCCTTACCGATCTTCCGTCTCATCGTCCGACCACCTCGGCGAACTCGTCCTCTCGAAAGACAGCCAGGGGGGGAGATTCCAGAGCATCGCGCCCGGGCTCATACTCGAAGCCCTCCTGGACCCTTTGAGCCACGGTGCGAAACAGTTCCATAACAGGGATGTCGTTCGGGCAGGCGTTGGAACACTGGCCGCACCCCACGCATGAGGCGGCCATATGCGCCATGCGCGTAAGGTGAAAGAAAACCGTGTCCGTGGGCATCTTGACCGCCCCCTTGCGATCGGCCCAGTTCATATACTGGCGGGGTTCGTGCTCGAAGACATCCGTTCCGAAAACGCACTCGCGGCAGTAGCAGACCGGGCAGGCCACGCGGCAGTTGAGGCAGTTCACGCAGGAGGCCAGGTATGACGCAAGCTTCTCCAGGCTGTCCGTGGCCTCCCGGGTCCTATGGAACATCTCGTCACGGCGCTCCCTGTTCTTCCCGACTAAAACTTTTATAGCCTCGGAACGCCCCTTTGGTTCCTCTCCTTTGGGAAGGCCAATGCCTTCCAGCAGTGTATTTCCGGCTTCCGTCCGAGCCTCGAGCCAGATCTCGCCGTCCGCATCGGCGCCGAAGAGGCCTATCAGTACATCCGCCCCGTCAGGGGTGATGTGCTCGCACACCCGGCAGGCGGGAGCCGTCTCATAACCGGCCGGGGTGTCTTCCCCGCCGTAGGCGGCCCGGCGAAAACGCCGGGCGAGATCGCCCTTGTCATCCTCGGCCGCGGCCTTCTTGTACACATCGTTGGAAAACGCACCGGCGCAGTCGATTCCAATGAGGATAAGATTGTCCCGGGAGGCCTGCTTCAGCTTGACAAGTTCCACGAAGGCGCGTATCTCGCAGGGCCGGAGTACGGCCGCTACAAGGCCGCCGGCCTCCTGCCGGGTCAGGCGGCTCAGGATGCGGGCCCCACTCAGGGGATAGGCCGGGGACATGAGTTCCGCCTCCTCCAAGCGGTCCTCATGGGATACCAGAACGGGCATGACGGCCCCTTGGTATGGGAGCCTAAGGGGCGTCAGGACAGCCCTAACCTCTTCCCGGCCCAAGACCTTTCCGAGGAAATCCCGCAGTGCGCCCTCTGCCTCCCCTCCCTTGACCCCTATCTTGAAACCCTGCGACATGTCGACCTCTCCCTTTACAGAACCATGGTCTTCCTGACCTCGGTTGGACCGAGGTCCCTGACGGCGGACACAAGCTCATTCACGATGTGGGCGAACTCCAATCCGTCACTCGCTCCGATCCAGGTGAGCTTGAGACGCTCAGGCTCGAACCCGAACTGGGGCAGGATCTCCCTGAGCAGCTTGACCCTTCGCCGGGCCTTGAAGTTGCCGTTGATATAGTGACAGTCCCCCGGGTGGCACCCGCTGATAAGGACCGCGTCGGCGCCTTCCAGAAAGGCCTTGATCACGTACTTGGGGTCGACCATGCCCGTGCACATTACCCTTATCAGGCGGACGTTCATAGGGTAGATCAGCCTGGAGGTGCCGGCCAGGTCCGCGGCCGTGTACGTGCACCAGTTGCAGACAAACGCGATGATGGTGGGCTCGAAATCTTCGTGGCTCATGGCTCCCCTCGCTTCTATCCGGTTCCCGGCCTTCACATCCCTGCGTTTTCCTCTTATCTCTTATCTCCCGCTTACCGTCCCACCTCATAAACGGCATCGAAGATGCCGTCCATCTCGGCCATGATCTGAACGCTCTTGAAAGAGGCGCACCGGGCCGCTCCGCTCGGGCAGAACCCGGCACAGCTCCCACATCCCTTGCATACCGCGTCGTTGACCACGGATACCATTCTCTGAGGATCGAACTCGATCGCCCCATAGGGGCAGAGCCCTATGCACACCTGGCACCCGGCGCAGACGTCCGGGTCGATCCAGCTCGTGGTGGGCTCGATCTCCACCTCGCCCAGGGATGCCAGGGACAATGACTTGGCCGCGGCCCCCGAGGCCTGGGCCACGGTGTCCGGGACATCCCGAGGGGCCTGGCAGGTCCCGGCCAGGTAGATCCCGTCCGATGCCGTGGAAAGCGGGGCCAGCTTGGGATGCTCCTCCAGGTAGAATCCGTCCCGGCCCTGATTGATCCCGAAGAGCCTGCCCGTTTCTCCCGCATCGGCCCTGGCCTGCATGGCGGCACAGAGCACCACCATGTCCACGGCGACACGGTAGCGGCGGCCCATAAGGGTATCCTCGCCCACCAGAATCAGCTTGCCGTCCTCCTGGAGTATCTCCGCAGGCTTTCCGCGGATGAACCGCACACCTTCCTCCTGGCATCGCCGGTAGAACTCTTCGTATCCCTTTCCGAAACAGCGCATATCAATATAGAAATCATAGATCTCAGTATCGGGTCCAACCTTGTCATGCACCAGGTGGGCGTACTTGAGGGCGTACATGCAGCAGACCCTGGAGCAGTAAGAGTGGTACCTGTCATCCCTGCTCCCTACACAGTGGACGATACCCACGCTCTTCGGCGGATGACCAAACGACCCGTTTTCATCCCGCATGAGGACCCTGCCTCCGGTGGGGCCGGTTGCGTTGTTCATTCGCTCAAACTCCAGGCTGGTAAAAACGTTCCGGTACCTGCCGTAACCAAAGGGCTTCATGGGCGTGGGGTCCCAAAGATCATACCCGGTGGCCAGGATTATACTTCCCACCTGCACCTGGATTTCCTCGGCCTGCATGTTGTGGTCTATGGCCTTGGCCTCGCACACCTTCACGCACTCCATGCACTCGGAGCAGACACCGCAGTTGAGGCAGCGCCCGGCCTCGGCCCGGGCGTCCTCCTCAGCAAGACCCGTCTCAACCTCGGCAAATCCCCTTATGCGGACCTCAGGGGCCAGAAGAGACGTTACGGCCCGGGGTTCCGCGGGCAGGCCGAGCGGCAGGGGATTCCAGTCCTTTCCGGAATACAGGCCCTCGTCCTCAAACGTATCGTGATCGAGATCCTCACCGTCAAGATAGAGCCTGATTCCCCGGGCGGCCCTTCGCCCAGCGGCTACGGCCTCCACCACACTGGCCGGACCGCTTACCATGTCCCCCGCTCCAAATACGAACGGCACGGAAGCCTGCATGGTGCCTGGGCGGACCATGAGCGTCCCCCGGCCGGTCCACTCGAGACCTCCGCCCGCGTCCCGAGCCCAGCGGTTGTCCACGGTCTGTCCGATGGCGGTAATAATCGTATCCGCATGAATCAGGTGTTCGGAGTCCTTCACAGGCTCCGGTCTCCTTCTTCCGCTCGCGTCGGGGGGGCCGAGCCGGGTGTCGATGCACTCCAGCCCCACAGCCCGGTCGTTTTCAACCTTCACCCGCGCCGGGGCCTTCAGGCAGGAGACGATGATACCTTCCGCCTTGGCCTCCTGAATCTCTTCGGGGTATGCCGGCATCTCCGCCTCGGACCGGCGGTACACAATTTCGACCTCTTCGGCCCCCAGGCGCCTGGCCACACGGGCCGCGTCCACGGCCACATTCCCTCCGCCCACAACGACCACTTTGCGGCCCAAGGCCGCCGGGTCATCGAGATTGACACGGCGCAGGAAATCAACCGCCTGGAGAACCCCCTCACTCCCCTCCCCATCCACTCCGAGGGACAGATCCCGGTGGGCCCCTATGCCCAAAAACACCGCTTTGAATCCCTCGTCTTTCAAGGAGTCCAGGGTTAAATCACGGCCCAGGACCGTTCCGGATCTTACCGCCACGCCCAGGCCCAGGATCTGATCTATCTCCTTGTCCAGAACTTCCGGGGGCAGGCGATAGTCAGGAATACCCAACCGGAGCATTCCTCCCAGTTTGTCCTGGGCCTCGAACAGCGTCACCTGGAACCCCTCCAGCCGCAGGTAATACGCGGCGCTGAGCCCGGCGGGACCGGATCCGACAACCGCAACCCGTTCCTCCCGATCCTCGATGACAGGCCTCTCCCATCTGGAAAGATCGGCGTGATCCGAGGCAAAGCGTTTTAGTTCCCGGATGGCAACGGCCGCGTCCACCTCGGCACGCCGGCACTGCTGCTCGCAGAAGTGGGGGCAGACCCGTCCCAGTACGCCCGGCAGAGGCAGCCGTTCCATGATCAGGCGCACCGCCTCGTCATACTTTCCCTGCTTGATCAGTTGCACGTAACCCTGCACATTAATTCCGGCCGGACATGCCGTAGTGCAAGGTGCCCGGTCGCGTTTGTCGATCACGAAAGTTATGGGAACCGCCTGGGGAAAGGAGCGGTAAACCGCGGCCCGATCGGCGAGACCCTCATCCCACTCGCTCGGCATGGAGACCGGGCATACGCCGGCGCACTCTCCGCAGCCCGTGCACACTCCCTCGATTACGTAGCGCGGCTTTTTTCGAACAGTGACCGTGTAGTTGCCTATGAAGCCGCTGACTTCCTGAATTTCGGCATAGGAAATAAGCTCAATATTAGGGTCCTGGGCCACCTCCACCATCTTGGGTGTGCCTATGCAGGCGGCGCAGTCGAGGGTGGGGAAGGTCTTGTCGAACTGGAGCATATGCCCGCCGATGGTGGGCTGCCTTTCAACCAGGTAGACTTTTCGTCCTGCGGCGCCTATATCCAGGGCCGCCTGGATCCCGGCGATGCCGCCGCCTACGACAAGAACGTCCGGATGCACCTTTGCGTGACGGGCGAATAGGCTCTCGTGGAGCCGCACCCGGTTTACAGCCGCACGAGCCAGGCTCTTTGCCTTGTCCGTCGCCCGTACCGGGTCTTCGGTGACCCAGGACACCTGCTCCCTGACGGATGCCATCTGGAAATAGTAGGGATTCAGGCCCGCACGGCGACAAGCGGTCATGAACGTCTTGCCGTGAAGGCGAGGAGAACAGGAAGCCACCACAACCCTGTTGAGGCCGTGCTTCCGGATGTCGTCGACTATCATCTCCTGGCCGGGGTCCGAACACATGAACTTGTAGTCCCGGGAAACAGTCACGCCGGGGAGCGTCCCGATATATTCCGCCACGGCCTCCACGTCCACTCTGCCGGCGATGTTGATGCCGCAATGGCAGATGTAAAACCCGATTCTCATGTCCATAGCTTCCGCCTCAAGGGCCGGCCGGATGCTCCGGGGCCGAACATTGATCCAGGGGTTTCAGGATACCCGGGAGTTCTTCAGCCTGCTGATACAGGGTCTTCTGGTCGATGGAGAGAACAAGGGCAACGGGGATTTGATTGAGCTCTGAATTCAGCTTGAGGTCATCGACCACCAGGACCCTGTTTCCGGGGGCTGCACCAGGAGACATGATCCTTGTGCTCCTTATAAACAAAGGGAAACAAAAATCGCGCTTTCGAATCACTGTAATACAAAAATTAGCTATATCATATTTCAGCCTGCTTGCAACTCCAGCTGCAACAAGATGCAACATCAACTCAAGTGCTCAGCCCGCTGAGCCGGAAGTCGAATGGTTATGAGTGTTCCATGTCCCGGGCGGCTGTCCGCCACAACGGTTCCCTGGTGGAGTTCCACGATGCCGTAAACCGTCGATAGTCCCAGGCCCACCCCGCGGCCTTCCTGCTTTGTGGTGAAAAAAGGCTCGAAGATGTGGGGTAAGGCCTCGGTGGCAATTCCCGTGCCCGTATCCTCCACCGAGATGATAAGGCTTCCACTCTCGTCATCCAGGCCGGCCCTTAGAGTAAGGTGTCCCCCGCCCGGCATTGCATCGATGGCATTGAAAATCAGGTTTATCATGCACTGCTGGAGCTGATTGGGGTCCCCACGGACCGGGGGCAGTCCTTGTGCCACGTCCACTACAACATCGATTTTCTGTAGCTCCAGTTTGTGTTGACTCAGCAGCAAGGACCGCTCCACCAGATCCGACACATCCACATTGGTGAACCCGGTGCTGGAATGGCGGGAAAAGCTGAGAAGACCTGACACGATACGGCTGCACCGAACGGTCTCGCTCTCCACCAGATCGAGGTGGTCACTGAATCTATCGATCTGTTCATCCGTAAGGGCTCCTCGCCCGATGATGCGCTTCATGAGGCGCGCGTAGTTGAGAATCCCCGACAGGGGGTTGTTGATCTCGTGGACCACGCTGGCGGCCAGACGGCCTAGAGACATCATTTTGTCCTGATGCAGGATCTTTGCCTGGTCGGCCATTTCCCGCTCCAGGCGGCGGATATCGCGAAGGTCCCGGAAGAAAAAAACCAGCCCGTCCCGCTCCTCTCGATCCAGAATCTCCGTGACTGAGAGCTGGACAGGGATGGTTTTCCGGTCCGAGGTAAGTATCTGTGTCTCATACAGAGAGAGCCTTCCAGTGCCTCCGTAACGGTCTTCGGCCAGATCCTTTTCCAGCGTGGTGAAGGCGTCCGGGGCAAAGAATTCAGCAACCCTCCGTTTGCCCAGGACCTCGTACCGGGACATGCCTAACATGCCTTCCATGGCTCTATTTATAGTGATCACCGCACCTTCCCGGTCGCACCCCAGAATCCCGTCGATGGAGCTGTCTATAAGCCTTCTCTGAAAAGAAATGGTCTCCAGGAGTTCCCGTGTTGTATCGACGTTCTCCTGCTCGAGAAGGGCCGTGTAGTCGGCGTTTCTCTGCCGGGCCGTATAACGCTCACGGGCACGCTTGAGGGATAGATGGAGGGCCTCTTCGCTCACTGGCTTGGTGACGAAATCAGACGCATCCAGTTGCAGAGCCCTTATAGCCACCTCCATGTCACCGTAGGCCGTGGCTACTATGACCTCCGTCTCCGGATATTCACTTTTTACGGCCTCCAGGACCTGAAGGCCGTCCATGCCAGGCATTCGAATGTCGGTAATGACGATTTGCGGCCCAAGCTCCCCGCACAGCCTCAGGCCCTCCCCTCCATTGGATGCGGTAGCAACCTCGTAGCCGGCATCTTCAAGGGAGACGCCCAGGACCTCCCGGATGTCAGCCTCGTCATCAATGAGAACGATTCGCCATGCCCGCTCTTCCTCCATAGGACTCCTTCCTTCACAGGGGCATGAAACCGCCCGGACACGGCAGCCGCTTGAAAGCATACAGAAATTTTATAGGATTGGAAAGCGCGAAACAGGAGGGAGGAGAG